>NZ_CP101134.1:2448517-2754582 GCF_024296865.1 Sphingobacterium sp. LZ7M1
GAAAAAGGATCCATTACCGTAAATGGCATCAGCTTAACAGTAGTGAATTCTGGCAAGAATAGCTTTTCCGTAGCAATTATCCCCTATACACTGGATAACACCAACCTCAAAACCATCGAGATTGGCTCCACCGTCAATCTGGAATTTGATATCCTTGGTAAGTATGTAAGCAAACTGCTCGCTATGAGACAATAAAAAAAAATGGGCTTTTATATTGAAAAGCCCATTACTTCTTTTTTGCGTTTTGTCTTAAATTTCTCCGGTACAATATTCAGGATTTCATTCTTCAACATGTTTATCGCATGTTTCTTGACGTAATTCTGCGGTGTCACCAAGCTGATCTCCCGCACTGGCTCCGGATTCCGGAAATAGCGAACATGCGCCAATTGATCTTCATCATAGTTGGAAATACTCATCTCTGGAAGGATCGTCAGACCGCCATTGAGATCTACCATCCGCTTCAACGTTTCTACACTGCCCGTATTATAATCAAAGGTACCTTCTTTAGATTGGTTGTGCTTGAAATTACAGATATTCAAGACCTGACCCCGCATACAATGTCCTTCATTCAATAGCCATAGCTTTTCACTGGAAATATCCTCCACATTGATCATTTTCTTTTCATAAACAGAACTGCGATCCGATACATAGGCTACAAAAGTTTCATAAAACAACGGAATTTCCTGGATTCCCGGATCATGTAATGGTGTAGAAAGGATTCCACAGTCCAGTGTACCTATCTTTAATTCCTGAATGATCTGATCCGTTGTATATTCCCAGATCTGCAATTTCAACTTGTTGTATTTCTTCATGAAATTCGAAATCACGTTCGGCAATAAATAAGGAGCAACAGTCGGGATTACCCCTATCTTTAGATCTCCAGCTAACTCGCCCCTTTCAGCTTGCAGTATCTCGGAGATCTTTTTGCTCTCCGTTAGGACTGTACGCGCTTGCTCGATGATCTTTTCCCCAATTTCAGTGGGTACCACGGGCTGCCGACTTCTATCGAAAATCTTTACACCCAATGATTCTTCTAATTTTTGGATCTGCATGCTCAAAGTGGGTTGGGTTACAAAACATTTCTCAGCAGCAGCCACAAAGCTTCTATAGGTATCGACGGCAATTATGTATTCTAATTGGACTAGGGTCATGTTATAAATTTTAACTATACAAATGTAATGAAGTTATTATGCCATTTAGAATCCTAACTTAAAAAGGACATAAAACAAACAAAGCCCGGGAATCCCCAGGCTTTGTGTTAATCAACAGCTCATTTTAATGATGATGCTGCTTGTATTTCATTTCTAAATCTAAAATTATATCCCTCTTTTTACCTTCGATCAATGATAGGTTTCCGGCAACAAATACGCCCTTCTCCCCTGTCTTGGTATTCCGGATACCATAGACCGATGATTCATCTGCCGGATCTGACTCGCCTTCATAGCGATAAAGCACATCAATTTCATAAACTGCAGCCTCATCCGAAAGTTTATCAAACTCAACATTATAATCAATTGAATACCCATTCTTCGACAGATTATCTAAAGCTTCTGTCATTGTTGCATATTTAAATGTTTTATCCATTTTATATTCTTAATGTACGTTTCTTTAAAAACACATAACTTTGGCTATTGTTTCAAAATGATCATTAAATTTATTACCTCACTATGGCTCACACACCTCCCCCAGCAAAAAATACAGCTTCAGAAGCTTTTGAAAGATTACTCGAAGTCCTGAATACATTAAGGATTGAATGTCCTTGGGACAAAAAACAGACTATGGAATCTTTAAGGCACCTGACCATTGAGGAGCTGTATGAACTTACAGATGCTATCCTTGAAAAAGACTATGAAGAAATAAAAAAAGAGCTGGGTGATATAATGATGCACTTGGTATTTTATGCTCGAATTGCAGCGGAAGAAAACAGGTTCAACATCGTAGATGTCCTAAACGCGGTATGTGACAAACTGATCATACGACATCCGCACATCTATTCGGATACGGAAGTAAAGGATGATGAAGATGTGAAACAGAACTGGGAAGCCATCAAACTTAAAGAAGGAAACAAATCCGTCCTTCAGGGAGTACCGCAAAGCCTTCCAGCTCTGGTTAAAGCTTATCGGATACAAGATAAGGTTCGTGGTGTAGGATTTGATTGGGAAGATAAAACCGAAGTCTGGAATAAAGTCGAGGAAGAATTAACGGAATTCAAAGCTGAATTTGACCTTAAAAACGGAACTATCAATGCGGAAAAAGCGGAAGAGGAATTTGGTGATCTTCTATTCTCCTTGATCAATTATGCTCGACATATCGGTATCAATCCGGAAAATGCATTGGAAAAAACCAATAAAAAATTTATCCATCGTTTTACCTATCTAGAAACCCAAGCGGCCAAGAACGGACAGGTATTAAAGGACATGACACTGGAAGAAATGGATGTGTACTGGAACGAAGCTAAAAAGCTGAAATAATTGTACTTGTGTTTTTTTCTTGATAACTTTAATACGGTACAAAACCTGTCGTATGCAAATTATTTTGAAGCTCCTTAAATGGTTGGGAATCGTCATTGTGTCGGTTCTCCTCATCGCCGTTGTGTATTTATATGCCACCGGAAAAGACTTCCTGCTCAAAGGGGTCTATGTCACTTACCTACATGGCCATAAAACGGCCTATCTCGATGATTACCGCTTTTTCGACAACCATGAAATTGAAACCGGAACCCCGCAGCCCTGGAACATCTCCAAAGAATATAATAGCATTAAAATAACCGATAGCTTGAGGAGCATTCATGACCGATGGAAATCTGTGGCCTATATGATCATCCATAAAGACAGTATCTGGTTTGAAGAGTATTATGGAGGATATTCTGATTCCTCCCGATCCAACTCTTTCTCCATGGCCAAAAGCATGGTCGCCGCCCTCTTGGGAAAAACAATTGAAAGCGGACAGGTAAAGAGCCTGCAACAGAATGTCAAGGATTTTGTTCCAGAACTGATCGGCCCCTATGCAGACTCACTTAAAATGGTTGACCTCGTTTCCATGAGCTCCGGCATGAAATGGGACGAAAGCTATTACGACCCTTTTTCCATCACAACTAGATTGTACTTTGATAAAGATATCGTTGGAACTTTAGACCAGCTTCCCATCAACAACCAACCGGGACAAAAGTTCATCTATAAAAGCGGAGATACCCAATTACTTGGAATAGCGTTACAACGAGCTACAAAAAAGAGCTTATCGGAATTGCTTTCCCAATATTTCTGGAAGCCAATGGGAGCTGAGCATACTGCACTTTGGCAGGTTGACAGCAAAAAATACGGAATTGAAAAAGCCTATTGCTGTGTAGCCTCCAATGCCCGCGACTTTGCCCGATTCGGCAAATTGTACATGGACCACGGAAACTGGAATGGTCAGCAGCTTTTGGACTCTGCCTATATCAAACAATCTGTCACCAATACCTTTGCAGACTCTCCGGAATATGGATATGGCTGGTGGATTGGTAAATACAAGGACAAAGATTATTTCTATATGGATGGCCACCTTGGCCAATATGTTATTTCGATCCCGCAGGATGACCTGATCATTGTTCGTTTAGGTCATGGCATCGGTGGCAAGCCAAGATCCAATCCAGGTTCCGCATTCTATAATTTCATTGACCAAGCCTATATCATGCTTGGCGACAGAATCAAATAAAATTACCCAAACTACTGAATTAAAGCAGTTTTAAAGATAATATTTGTATTTTTGCCCCAATGAAAGAATTAGCCGTCATCTTTGATATGGATGGTGTAATTGCCCACACTAATCCATACCACGCCAAAGCCTTTGAAGCATTTTTTGATAAGTACCAAATCCCTTATTCCGATGAGGAATTTGAAAAACATATGTATGGCAAACATAACAGCTATATATTTACCCACTTCTTTAAAAGACCCATTGCTGGACAGGAACTTTTAAACCTTGAAATGGAAAAAGAAGGCCTGTTCAGGGAAATATATAAAGTGGAAGCGAAACCAATCCCCTTCCTTCCAGATTTCTTGAGCAACTTAAAAGACAACGATATTAAACTGGGAGTTGCGACCTCTGCTCCACGTGCTAATATGGACTTGATATTGGACGCCCTGGACATCCGTAGTTTCTTTAAGTCAACCCTCGGATCCGAAAATGTGGAACTGCACAAACCTCATCCTGAAGTTTACCTGAAATCAGCAAATAACCTGAATATGGATCCGCAAAACTGTTTTGTGTTTGAAGATTCTTTTTCCGGTGTTACTGCTGGTCTAAATGCCAATATGAATGTCATTGGGGTCCTAAGTTCCCATAAGAAAGAAGATCTGCCTGTTTGTCTCGAATATATCGACGACTATAAATACATGAATGTCGACAGGCTAAAATCACTTTACAAAGAGAATGTGGGATAATGCATTAGAACTGATCCCATCTCCAGCTGCATGGATACTCTACTTTTTCTGTGCCATGCTCATTGGCGTTTCTAAAACCGGCATCCAGAACGTAGGAACTTTTACGATCCCAATGTTTGCTCTTCTTTTTGGAGCCAAATTTTCTACAGGGATCGTTCTGATTCTCCTCTGCATGGCAGATCTCCTTGCGGTGATCTATTATAGGAAACAATTTATTTGGTCCGAAATTAAATCCATGCTCCCCTTTTCCATGATCGGACTTTTTATAGGTCTCTTTGTCGGAGAATATATTGACGATGGCACCTTTAAGTTTATCATGGGGGCCTGTATCTTCATCTCCGTCCTGTTGATGATCTGGGGAACCAACAAAGCCAAGAAAAACCATGACGCTAGGGATTTCACCGACAATTGGTGGTATTCTCCTTCCTTCGGTCTCTTGGTCGGATTCTCAACGATGATCGGAAATGCCGCAGGTCCAGCCCTCACCATTTACCTGCTGACCCGCAAGCTCAACAAAGTAACCTTGGTCGCAACCGGAGCTTGGTTTATCATGATCCTCAACTTCTCCAAGATACCCCTCCAGCTTTTTGTCTGGAAAAACCTGACCTGGGAAGGCATCATCCTAAATTGCCTTGCCATTCCTTTTATCCTGCTAGGAGGCTACATCGGCATAAAACTGGTCAAGATCATTCCTGAAAAAGAATTTAAGATCGTCATTCTGGCATTGGTGATTATATCATCGCTGATGTTGATGTTTGGGTGATTTTAGACATAAGACATAAGACACAAGACACAAGACACAAGACACAAGACACAAGACATAAGACATTAGAGCATTTTCACCATCAGAAATATTGAGGCACGAAAAATCTCGGAAACATACCTTTTATTATCCTCAAATCCATCATGTTGAGGCACGAAATATCTAGGAGCCATACCCTTTATTATCCCCACACCTGTCATGTTTAGGCACGAAACATCTCGGAACCATGCCTTTTATTGTCCCCATGCCTGTCATGTTGAGGTACGAAACATCTCGGAACCATGCCTGTCATGTTGAGGTACGAAACATCTCGGAACCATGGCTTTTATTGTCCCCATGCCTGTCATGTTGAGGCACGAAACATCTCGGAACCCTGCCTGTCATGTTGAGGCACGAAACATCTCGGAACCATGCCTGTCATGTTGAGGTACGAAACATCTCGGAACCATGCCTGTCATGTTGAGGTACGAAACATCTCGGAACCATGCCTTTTATTGTCCGCATGCCTGTCATGTTTAGGCACGAAACATCTCGGAACTATGCCTATTATTTTCCCCGCGCCAGTCATGTTGAGGCACGAAACATCTCGGAACTATGCCTATTATTTTCCCTGCGCCAGTCATGTTGAGGCACGAAACATCTCGGAACTATAGATAATAAGAATCTAAATAAAGATTACATTGGCGTACAGGTCCTGGACCTTCGGTCCAGAATGACAGGACATTTTGGTGGAGAACCGTACAGATTCCTCACTGATCGTTCAGAATAAGAGTAAACAAAAAACACTTCCCTAATCCCTTTATTCGTGACTCATATCCAAATCTTGGTCTATCCTCTAATCCTTTCCATCCTGGTTCAAATCCAGATCTTGGTCCATCCTCTCATCCATTCCATCCTGGTTCAAATCCAGATCTTGGTCCATCCTCTCATCCTTTCCATCCTGGTTCAAACAAAAAAAGACACAAGAAAGTTCTAATTTCTTGTGTCTATTGTCTTATGTCTAAATACCAAAAGGGAGTCTTCTACGACTCCCTTATTGGTTTTTATTAAAATGATGTTGTATCAACCGGAACTTCTGAATTTTCGGTTTCAGGAGCTTTATCGATCAACTCCATAAACTGATCCAGTTTAGGGGTAATGATAATCTGTGTTCTACGGTTTTTAGATTTACCATCTGCGCTGGCGTTGCTGGCGACAGGGTTATATTCACCACGTCCACCGGCTGTCAAACGCTTAGGATCAACTCCATAGGTGTTCTGCAATGCTTGAACGACTGATGAGGCTCTCAATGTACTTAAATCCCAGTTGTTGCGGATATTAGGCTTTGAGATCGGATCCGTATCGGTATTACCTTCGATCAGCACATCGTAATCTTTGTAATCTTGGATGATCTTGGCAATTTTCGACAAGGTCTCTCCTGCACGGTCTGAAATCTCATAACTACCTGACCTATATAACATATTATCAGACAATGAAATATAAACCACACCTTTTAATACTTGAACATCCACATCGTTCATTTCTTCACGACTTAATGAACGTGTCAAGTTGTTTGTCAACACCATATTAAGTGAATCACTTTTTTGTTTGGTGTTTACTAAGTGCTGAATGTATTTATTGGAAGCATTGATTTCATCGACCAATTTGGAAATATTGACATTTCCTTGGGTATTTTGGTTGATACTGTTATCCAATGTTCCCTGAAGTTTAGCTAAGGCCTCTCTTAAGCCCGCATTGTTCTTGCGTTCTTGCTCAAGTTGTTCCTCCAAGCTCTTCACTCTGGTTTTACTTTCTGCAAGGTCTAACTGACTCTGATTATATTTATCACCCAGTTCCTTATATTGAGCTTCCAAAGCTCGGTGAGTCTTCTTGCTTACACCACATGAAGTAATAAACAAGGCTGACATCAACAGTAATGGTACGCTAATTCTTTTAATCATAACGCTTGATTTTGTTTGTATTCTTATAATGTTACGCTACTGTTAAGCAAAAGGGATGCCTTTTATGCAAAATTAGCATTCCGCCAAAACAGATTTTCTAAATAATCCCCTGTTTTACCCCTATAAGCAGCGAATATTTAAAAATATTTTATTTTAAAGTTTTCAGGAAAAAGCTGTATCGATTGAATACTAAGCTTTTATAAAGATTATCAAAAAAGTCAGGTAACGATTTGGTAACGGTGCTTATTGCTTTGTTTTTCAATACATTTCCGTTCGCTCGTAGCAAATATACATATTTTTCAGAAATCCGTCCCAATCAACTATATTTTCTTAAAATATCAATACATATTAAACCAAATAGACATCTTAAAGATGTCTATTTTTATTTTGTAATTCTTGTACTTGTATTTTTTATTTGTGAATTCAAAATATTTTCATTATCTTTGTACAAGAATTACTAAAACAAAAAAAACCAAATTCTACTGCACATAGATTTGGTTTTAAGATATTTTTGATGTTTGACTTGTAAAATCCCGTATTGCGCTTAACAATACATCTCCTGAGGCTAGTCACCTCATTATGGGTTAGAGTATTATAGTCTGTTTCGTTTAGCAAAACTATGTATTAATATGTATATACACAAGTTTTCATTGGTTATAATGCTCTATTAAGCAATTTTTATAAATATTTAAATCTAAGCTAATGGCAGCAAACACAGTTTTAGCAGCTTTAGGTATGGCTGCTGGTAAGGTTATCATAAAAAAAGCAACAGAATCGTTGCTAGATAACAAAAATCAAATTTATACCTATTTACAGTCCAATTTTACAAAGATAAAAAATGAGGATGTTCGATTTTCTATCAGTTATTTAATCAGAATTAAAATTCCTGGTACTTCTAAATTTTTGTTAGTTCGTGGTCACCGTATTAAAGACCAACTACAACCTGTAGGTGGTGTTTACAAAAAAATTAACGGTTTTTCAGAATTTGAAAAATGGGGATATAAGGAAGATTGCGGAGCGAAGGGAATCAAATCGGATGAAATTAGCAAAGACGATTTACGTTTTCGAGTGAAAGGTGAACATGCTTTAGATGTTATTAAATGGTTTGAATCCAGAAAAAACCGTGAAACAACCTATGACCGTGAATTCAACGAAGAGCTTATTGAAGACCATGGATTTGATAAAGATATTTTTTACTCCAAATCATTCAGAGAGGTGCAAAAAACGATGAAAGTATTTGGTTACAGTACTTTTCATCAATGTTATGAAGTTTTGATTTATGACATTGTTGAGTTTCTTCCAACTCCGGAACAAGAAGTAGAACTGAAGAGACTTTTAAAAAATCCTCGCAAATTAGGCAGTGATTTCATGGTAGTAGACATCAGCGAAATCGAAAGATTGTTAGTAATTGAAAATGAAGAACAAATTGCTAAAATTGGAGAACACACAAAATACTTAATCAATGAGAAATAATTATACAAAATACAAAGAAGAAGAATTTAAAAAGGAAGAATTACTTGCTATTGCAGCGGCTAATTTAGAATTAGATGACACCAGAAAAGAACAGATGATTTCTGCTTATAAAGCAGTGAATGATGTTTTTGATAAAGATGAAGAATTTTTTAAAGATTACACAGTTAATGTGTATGCACAAGGTTCTTTGTTAATAGGAACAACTATTAAGCCATTACCAGGTAAAGAATTTGATTTAGATATTGTTTTAAAATTAGATGATTCTTATTTAAATCATACACCCAAAGAAATTTATGACGAAGTTTTCCGTGTTTTAGATAATCATGGAACCTATTCACCACTTCTTCAGAAGAAAAACCGTTGCATTAGAATCAACTATAATAGCGATTTTCACATGGATATTCTATCTGGATGTAAAATCACTTCAGACAGCACAAGATTGATGATACCAAATGATAAAACCTTAATGGATTGGTCTCGCACAGATCCAAAGGGGTATGATGCTTGGTTTAAAAATATTTCTGAAAAGCATAAATCTCAATTTATGCTTACAGAACGATTTGTGATGCTTACAGAAGCAAAAGTAGAAACTGAGGATTTGCCAAAAGATGTATATGTTAAATCTCCATTGCAAAGAACGGTGCAAATTATAAAACGTTACCGTGATTTGTATTATGAAAATAAAGATTTAGCTAAAACACCTGCTATTTCAAGTATTGTATTAACAACTTTACTGGCTCAGAGCTATAATGAAGAGTTATCAATTCAAGCAGCACTTAAAAATGCGATGGCAAAAATGAAACATTTAGCTGACGATTATAAGTATAAAGGAATTCGATTTCAGGTTTATAACCCAATAGATTTATATCCAGATAAGGAGAAGCGTGAGAATTTCACTGATTCTTGGACTGATAAGCATTACGAAAGTTATGTGGGATTTGTAACAGATTTAGAGAGAAAGGTCAGTACGTTTTTATCCAACTCTACCAATGAGCAGAATTACAAAGATTTATTTGGAAACGGATATTACAAACAAAACATCCAAACTTTGGTTAAGTTGGAAGAAAGTTTTAAAGGGAATCCTCAATTAGCCGCATTGCTTTCTGGAACAGCTTACACAGACTCAAGTGGTCAAATTAATACCTCATCAGGTGTAAAAAATGGAAGTCATGGATTTTATGCTGAATCCTAAAGAGCGTGCTAAAAAATACTGGATGGGATTTTTGTATAAAACGATGATTGAATGTGAAAAAGAATTCAAATGGTTATCTTTTGAGGTTAAAGGGAAATTACTTGAAGGAAAGGGCACATTGGAATTGAATAACAGAAAATATCATTTGAAATTGCTATGTTCTCCATTTTTCCCCAATAGATTTGAAAGAGTAATGGTAGAAACTAAAAATCTTATAAAATGTGCGGATACACATTTTAACGGTGATGGTTCACTTTGTTTGTATCATCCAGTTTTTGATTTAAAAGGTAGACCTTATCTTGATTTAGTAGAAGTCATTCCGTGGATATCTGAATGGATATATTATTATGACAAGTATTTGGAATATAAAGTTTGGTTAGGTCCCGAATATCCTCATAATTGATGTTAATTTGCAAGTTCTCTGTTCTTTTACAGAACGGAGAGCTTGTTTAAAAATAAAGAAATGAACAAAAAGTTTAAATTATCAGATATTGTTAATATAAGGTCGGGAATGGTGGTTCCTAAAACCGTTAACAATGATGAAAAGCAACTGACCGATGCCTATGTTAGAATGGTTGGAACTTCTGATTATGATGATGACGGGAATTTAAGAAAGGATCTTGAAGCTAACGTTTTGATAAAGCCGGCTATCGAAAAAAATTTTTTACAATATAACGAGGTTTTGTTCAATGCCAAAGGAAGACGCTTTTTTGCCACCTTATTCCGCAATGAATATTCATTTACTATTGCCAGTGCTTCTTTTCTGGTTTTAACTATTCAGAATGATCTTATTCTGCCTGAATTCTTGGTTTGGTATCTGAATCATCCTGAAACATTAAAAGTATTTGCTTCTAAAATGACGACCCAAAATATTCCCTCGGTCACAAAACAAGAATTAGGAGACTTGGAAATTATTATTCCTAATTTAGACACACAAAAGCAGATTATAAAATTAGATTTCTTAAAAAAAGAACAAGTTGTTATTCAAAAGGAGTTAATCACTCTTAAAGAAAATTTAATCAATACAGTAACTTATAAAAAACTACAAAATGAGTACTAAAGTAAGTCAAAAAGATATAAACAATACCGTATGGAAAGCTTGTGACACATTTCGTGGTACAATCGACCCTTCTCAATATAAAGATTACATACTCACCATGTTATTTCTAAAGTATGTAACCGATGTGTACAATGAGAAAAAAGAAGAATATGCCAAAAAATATGAAGGAAACGAAGAGCGTGTAAAAAGAGCATTGGAGCGAGAGCGTTTTATAGTCCCTGAAGAATCAAGCTTTTATTTTTTATATGAAAACCGTAACAATCCAAAGATTGGGGAAATGATCAATCATGCTTTAGCGGAATTGGAGGAAGCAAACAGAGAAAAATTAGGCGGTCACGATGGATCTAATATTTTTAGAAATATTGATTTTAACAGTTCTAATTTGGGAGATGCAAAAGGCAAAATAACCAGATTACGTAATCTATTGAACGATTTTTATTCTTTAAACCTTTCTTCTTCTCATTTAGAGAATAACGATGTCATTGGAGGAGCCTATGAATTTTTGATTGCTAATTTCGCATCTGATTCAGGGAAAAAAGCAGGAGAATTCTTTACTCCAGCGGAGGTTTCTACATTATTGGCTAAGTTAACCAAATCTAAACCAGGTTCACGTATTTATGATCCTACTTGTGGTTCAGGCTCTCTTTTAATCAAAGCAGGACGCCAGGTGGGTGATAATAACTTTTCGCTATATGGTCAAGAAGCAAATGGTAGTACTTGGGCATTGGCTGTAATGAATATGTATCTGCATGGCTATGATAGTGCTGTGATACGTTGGGGAGATACGTTGAGAAATCCAAAGCACAAGGAAGGAGATGCTTTAATGTTATTCGATACGGTAGTAGCCAATCCTCCTTTTTCATTGGACAAATGGGGAGCCGATGATTTGGCAAGCGACTCTTACAATCGTTTCTGGAGAGGTTTGCCACCAAAATCTAAAGGAGATTGGGCTTTTATTTCACATATGATAGAATCATTGAATAATACTGGTAAAGCAGGTGTAGTTGTACCACATGGTGTATTATTCAGAGGAGCTGCTGAAGGAAAAATCAGAACTAAGACCATTGAAGAAGATTTGATTGAAGCAGTGATAGGCTTACCTTCCAATTTGTTTTTTGGCACAAGTATTCCGGCTGCTATTCTTATTTTCAACAAGCAAAAAGTAAACAAAGAGAAAGTACTGTTTATTGATGCCAGCAAAGATTTTGTACCGGGGAAAAATCAAAACTCCTTAGGGGAAAAACACATTCAGCATATTACAGATATTTTTACGCAGTTTCATGATCAGGCAATGGAAACAGGAATTGTTGAAGAAAGATTCGCTTATATAGCCAGTTTTGAAGAAGTAAAGGAGAATGATTTCAACCTCAACATTCCTCGTTATGTTGATACTTTTGAACCAGAACCCGAAATCGACATTCAGGCAGTGATGCAGGAAATCAAATCTTTGGAAGCAAAACGAGATGAGTTGGATAAGGAAATCGGTGGATACTTGAAAGAGCTGGGTATTGATTTTTAATTTTTTAAATCCTTAATGTTTTTACTAACGAAAATTGAGTCATCGAGATGGAAAATAAAAAATTAAAAGTAGGTAACGTTCCCCATTTGAGATTTCCGGGGTTTGAAGGGGAATGGGAAACGAAGAAGTTGGGGGAGATTATGGATTTCAAAGTAACCAACTCATTTTCTCGTGATAACCTAAATTATGAAAATGGATTTGTGAAAAATATCCATTATGGTGATATTCACACTAAATATCAAACATTGTTTGATATTGCTAATGAAGTTACTCCATATATAAATAATGAAATAAACATCCACAGAATTTCAGAAGAAAATTATTGTCAAGAGGGAGATGTCATTTTTGCAGATGCTTCCGAAGATTTAAAAGATGTAGGAAAAAGTATTGAAGTTATCAATCTAAATGGAGAAAAACTTCTGTCTGGTTTGCATACTTTGTTAGCAAGACCTCAAAAGAACATTTTTTATTTAGGTTTTAATGGTTATTTATTCAAGTCTAATTCAGTACGAACTCAAATACAGAAAGAGTCACAGGGGACAAAGGTTTTAAGTATTAGTACAGGACGTATTTCAAAAATAAAATTGTCATTCCCAAATCTCAAAGAACAGCAAAAAATCGCCTCATTCTTTTCTCTAATAGATCAAAGGATTGCAACCCAAAACAAAATAATTGAGGAACTGAAGTTATTAAAGAATACGCTTAGTAAGAAGTTATTCTCTGGTCAATTGAAGTTTAAAGATGAGTTCGGAAATAATTTTCCTGAGTGGGAGTCGAAAGAATTATCAGAAGTTATGTCTGTTCCAGAAAAAATAAAATCAAGAAATATTGACAAAAGTAGATTACTTACTGTAAAACTTCATTTAAAAGGTGTTTCTCAAAATGATAATACAAATACTTTATCATTAGGTGCAACAAATTATTTCATTAGAAAGAAAGGGCAATTTATTTACGGAAAGCAAAATCTGTTTAACGGAGCTTTTGGTATAATTCCTGATGAATTTGATGGATTTTTATCTTCTGGAGACGTACCTGCTTTGGATATTAACCATTCAAAAATTAACACTGCATATCTTCTATATTTTTTAGGGAGAGCAGATTTTTACAAAAGATTAGAAGATTTGGCAACAGGTTCTGGAAGTAAACGGATACATGAGACTACATTATTAGGAGTCAAAATAGATTTTCCGACAATTGAAGAGCAACATAAAATAGCTAACTTCTTATTATCTATCGATGGAAAAATTGAAATTGAAACCAATATTTTACAGAAGTTAGAGAGACAAAAGACATACTTTTTAGCCAATTTGTTTATATAAATAAATTGGCTAAAAGATATTGTTTCTGCTTAATTAATAGCATATGAAATTCAAATTCAGTTTTTATTTTATCGTCAATACTTGATAGAAAATCTGCAACATATGTTTGTTGAATATAATTTGGCAATTGTATTTCCATAGGTTCAATTTCGGAGATGTAATGTCTTTTGTGTTCATTTGAGGATAGATTTAAAAATGACAAATACTCAAATACAAACTTTAGGTTCACATTTGGTTTAGCTGTCAAAATTTTAATTGCTGATGATTTTACTTTGAATAGAAAATCCACAAACTTTATATCCATTGTAAAATCATCGAAAATGATAGATTGTCCTTTGTCATAAATACCAAATTCTTCATCGGTATATCCTAATACAAAAGATTTATTTGCAGTTAGAACTGGAATTAACGAAATATCAGATGAATAATCTGTATTTGTTACCAAATATTTAGTTGGCTGTTCATAGTTTAAAGTATCCTTAACTTGAACCAAATCATTTTTTTGATTAAGAATTTGTTCATATAGCTGATAGCGAATCGTATTCACATAGGAAATTAAATCCTTAATTATGCCGTTATCGGCAAAAATTAAGAAATATATAGTTGTAATTTATTGTATATTTGCCGATAACGGCATCTATAATCAAAAGCTATGAATTATATTTCAGTAAGTGAGTTTGCAAAAAAATGGAATGTTCCAGAACGAACCGTCCGGAATTATTGTGCTACAGGAAGAATTAAAGGAGCTTTTTTAACAGGTAAAACATGGAATATTCCCGATGATGCGATATTACCTGAGAAAGCAAATAAGAAGAAATTTAGTGATAATCAATTACTCAATCATCTCAAAGAACAAAAAGAAATGAAGCTCAAAGGTGGTATTTATCACCGTACGCAAATCGATCTGACTTATAATTCAAACCGGATAGAAGGAAGCAAGTTGACTCATGATCAAACCCGATATATTTTTGAAACAAATACTATCGGAGCTTCTAAAGAAAGCGTTAATGTAGATGACATCATAGAAACAACCAACCACTTTCGATGTATTGATTTAATCATTGATAAGGCAAAATCTAAATTATCAGAATCATTTATAAAGGAATTACATTATCTACTGAAGTCAGGAACATCTGATAGTCGAAAAGACTGGTTTAATGTTGGCGAATACAAAAAACTTCCTAACGAAGTAGGTGGCAATGAAACTTGTTCACCTAAAGAGGTGACGACAAAAATGAAAGATTTACTTTCTGGTTACCACAGTATTGAACAGAAAACTTTTGAAGATATTATAGACTTTCACTACCAGTTTGAAATCATTCACCCTTTTCAGGACGGAAACGGGCGTGTTGGTCGGTTAATCATGTTTAAAGAATGCCTTGCTAATAATATTGTGCCCTTCATTATCGATGAAGATATTAAACTGTTCTACTATAGAGGTTTACAGGAGTGGATTAATATAAGAGAATATTTGTTAGATACTTGTCTTACAGCTCAGGATAATTACAAAGCTATTCTTCAATATTTTGAAATAGAGTTTGATTAGATTTGAGATATTATTTCCCATAGTAAAGGGCTAAGGGAAAAGCTATTTTCTCAAGAGACCAGATTCAGAGAATTTAAGGATGAATGGAAACTGAAGAGGTTAAGAGAGATAGGAGAAACTTTTAATGGTCTTTCAGGAAAAACTAAAGACAATTTTGGAATAGGTAAACCATATATTCAGTACAAGCAAATTTTTGATTCGTCCAAAATTCAAATAGGAAATTGTGGACTTGTAGAAATTTTAGAAACTGAAAATCAGAATAATGTGCAATATGGAGATGTGTTTTTTACTATATCCTCTGAAACACCTAATGAGATTGGAATGTCTTCAGTCTTATTAGATGAAGTTAGCGAAATGTACCTAAATAGTTTTTGTTTTGGGTATAGACCTTTATCATCTCAGATTCTTAACCCACTTTTTTCAAGTTATTTATTCAGAAGCTCTACCTTTAGAAATGAAATAGTTAAGTTAGCGCAAGGAAGTACTCGGTATAATATGTCTAAAATTGAATTAATGAAATTGACTATCTTATTACCTTGCTTGGAAGAACAAATTTTTATTGCTAAACTTCTTTATTCCATTGAATTAAAAATAGAAACCGAGAAAAAAATTTTGGAGGAATACCGTTCTCAAAAACAATATTTGTTACAGAACCTGTT
This sequence comes from Sphingobacterium sp. LZ7M1, assembly GCF_024296865.1. GTDB lineage: Bacteria > Bacteroidota > Bacteroidia > Sphingobacteriales > Sphingobacteriaceae > Sphingobacterium. The sequence continues at coordinate 2,464,410 of NZ_CP101134.1, forward strand.
TATATAAACAGGTTCTGTAACAAATGCTTTTTCTGTAATTCATATTTTTGTAATAAGATTTTTTGAATGTTTATTTTCTCATCAATTGATGATAGTAATTGTTCTATATTACGCTGTTCATCAAATGATGGGCAAAAAAATAATGATTCTCCATAATCTTTGAAATAAATATGAGGAATACCAGACCCAACTTTATATTTTTCAAAGGTGAAGAATTTTAGACTGTAAAAAATATACTTTAGATTCGTACCTGATTTTGCAATAAAATAATTTAAAGTTCCATATTGAAGTATTAAGCCGGGCAGATCAGAAAAAAATAATGAACTATATACAAGAACATTTTACATTCAGAAACTTAGGTGTTTATATCTGTTTGAGTGAAGGTATGCGTATTGGAGAAGTGTGTGCCTTAACCTGGGAGGATATAGACACCGATAATGGAGTTATCAGTGTTAATCGCACAATTCAGCGTATTTATGTGATCGAAGAAGGAAACCGTAGAACGGAACTCATTTTAGATACGCCAAAAACTAAAAACTCTATTCGGGAAATTCCAATCAGTAAAGATTTATTGAAGATATTGAAACCATTTAAAAAAATCGTTAATCCATCATTTTTTGTTCTGACAAACGATGTTAAACCTACAGAACCTCGAACATACCGCAGTTATTATAAAAACTTAATGAAAGAACTCAATATGCCGGAACTAAAATTTCATGGTCTAAGGCATAGCTTCGCCACAAGATGTATCGAAAGTAATTGTGATTACAAAACTGTGAGTGTACTCTTAGGGCATTCCAACATCAGTACCACTTTAAATCTCTATGTTCATCCTAATATGGAGCAAAAGAAGAAAGCAATTGAGCAAATGTTTAAGGCATTAAGGTAGTTGTGAGGGGATAATTATGAGTTATGATAGTCATTTTTATTACATTTGTAGATATATCGTAACTCATAATCTCTAATGGCTTTTACCGAAGATAATATATCACAAATTCCGGCACTCAAACTACTTATTAATTTGGGGTATAGTTACTTATCTTCCAGCGAAGCCTTACAACTTCGAGAGAATAGAGAAAGTAACGTGATCTTAACTGATATCCTCCGAGAGCGTTTGATGTATATTAATGATATTAAAATCGGAAGCAAAAAAACGAAGTTTGAACCAGCAAATATTGAAAAAGCTATCCAGAAAATTCAGGATATACCGCTTTCTGAGGGATTGGTTCAAGCTTGTAATCAAATCTATAATTTGTTGGTATTTGGACATGCTTTAGAACAATCTATTGATGGTGACAAAAAAAGTCATACCATTCAATATATTGATTGGGAAAATCCTGCTAACAATTATTACCACGTATCGGAAGAATTTTCGGTATTACGTACAGGACGAAAAGATACGTACCGACCTGATATTGTTTTATTTGTCAATGGTATTCCATTAGCTGTTATAGAGTGTAAAAGTCCAACAATTAAAGAACCAATAAAACAGGCAATTTCCCAGCATATCAGGAACCAACAAGAAAATGGTATTCAAAGTTTGTATGTGTATAGTCAGGTATTATTAGCAACGTCTCTGTTAGAAACTAAATATGCCACTACAAACACGAAAGAAGAGTTTTGGGCGATCTGGAAAGAAAAGGAAACACAGTTTGTTGACAGTTTAGATAGATTAGTAAATACCGCTTTATCAAAGGATATAGAAAGAAAACTTTTCTCAAATCCAGATATTAGAACTAAATCAGACCATATTGCATACCAAGAAAAGTATCAACAATACGTAGCACCTACCCAACAGGATATTTTTATCCAAGGTTTGTTAAGTCCTGAGCGTTTATTAACTATTGTTAAGGACTTTATTCTGTTTGAAGCTGGTGTTGTCAAAAAAATTGCCCGCTTTCAGCAGTTCTTTTCCATCAACAAAATCATTGAACGGATAAAACCTGTTCGTAACGGTAAAAGAAAAGGAGGGGTTATCTGGCATACACAAGGTAGCGGAAAATCTTTGACAATGGCAATGCTGGCTCGTAAAATTCAAGACACAATAAATAATCCTCAGATTATTTTAGTAACAGATAGAATTGATTTAGACGGACAGATCACAAAAACATTACAAAAAGTAGAAGTCGATGTCATCAATGCCGCATCTGGTAAACAGTTAGTGAGCTTACTGAAAGGTAATGGGGATTTTGTAATTACCACTATTATTAACAAGTTTGATGCAGCAGTCAAAAGTTTACCAGATAATCAATTAACCAGTCACAATATTTTTGTATTAATTGATGAAGCACACCGAACACAGCATGGTATTTTTAATGTGAATATGGAAAAAGTATTACCTAATGCTTGCTTTATCGTGTTTACAGGAACGCCGTTGATGAAAAAACAAAAGAACACTGCGAATAAATTTGGAGGTATAATAGATACTTACCCCATCTCAGAAGCAGTTGAAGATGGTGCTATTATTCCTATTTTATATGAAGGAAGATTGGCTGTACAGGATGTAAACCGAAAAGTGCTTGATAAAAGTGTGGATATGGTGATGGAAGATCTTGAAGAATATCAACGTGCCGATCTGAAAAAGAAAATGAGCCGGGCAGGGTTGATTACCAAAACGGAACAAAACATTGATCAAATTGCTTTTGATATCAGCAAACATTTTCAGTCAAACTGGGGAAAAGATAAAACTGGAATACATTCAGGTTTCAGAGGAATGGTGGTTTGTCCAGACAAATTAACTGCCGTTAAATACAAGAAAGCATTTGACCTGATCGGGAAAGTAAAAACGGAAGTGGTAATGTCGGCTCCCGATACAAGAGAAAATAATGAAGACGTACACAGCTCTGAATCACCCGAAGTCACTCAATATTATGAGTTATTAAAAACAAAATACGGTCAGCGGATAGATGAAGATATCATACAACAATACGAAAAAGGTGAAAATATTGAATTACTGATTGTTATTGATAAGCTTCTTACCGGGTTTGATGTACCTCAGACGATTGTGATGTATTTATGCCGTAAGTTACGGGAACATACATTGCTTCAGGCAATTGCCAGAGTAAACAGAGTTTTTCCAGGCAAGGATTATGGATACATTATTGATTATGCAGGTATAATGGAAGAGCTTCAGGAAGCTTTGGAGAATTATTCTGGGGATGATAATTCTTTTGATCCAAAAGATCTGGCAGGTTCTTTAACGGATATTTCTGAAGAAATAAATAAATTACCTCGTGCTCATACTGATTTGTTAAATATTTTCAAAACCATTAGCAATAAGCAAAATATCGATGAATATATAGTCTTCTTATCTGACCAGTCTATAAGAGATGATTTCTATAATAAATTTAATGTTTTTGCCAGAATACTAAAGGTAGCATTGTCTTCTATTGACTTTCATAACCAAACACCAGAGCAAGAAATTAAGCAATATAAAGACGATCTTAAAAAATTTGCAGGTATTCGTGTAGCAGCAAATTCGATCTATCTGGATAAAATCAGTTTTACACAATACGAAAAGCAATTGCAAAAATTGCTGGATCAGCACGTCATTACAGAAGAAATCATCCGTTTAGTGGAACCTCTGAATATTCTAGATACGGAAGCCTTTGCTGAAGAAGTTGAAAAACTCGTAGGGCCAAGAGCTAAAGCTGAAAAGATTGCAGCTGCAACTTCAAAATATTTATCGATCAATATTGATGCTAATCCTGCGTTATTCAAAAAACTATCTGAACTAATCAGCGAAACTATTGCAGAAATGCGTGCGAATCGTCTGTCTGAAATTGAAGCATTAAGAAGGTTGACCGACTATAAAGAACAAGCTGCAAAAGGTTTTTCTGATGATATTCCAGATGATATTAAAGAAAAAACTAGAAATATTGCTGTTTTTCAACTGCTAAAGCAAGAAAGTTATTTAATCGATAAAGAAGTAGAAATTACAAAAATGTTTGATGAAATTGTTACAAAATTTGAAGTTGTAGATTGGCATAAACGCACTGACATTATCAATAAAATCGAATTAGATTTTGGAGATTATTTAATGGATGTCTTTGATGTTTCTATGGCTAAGGCAGATGAATTAACAAAAAAATTAATTGATATTGCCATCGCAAACAGATAATGAAAGAAAGCATTCAATACGGAAAACAAAAGATAGAATTTGAATTACAATACTCTAATCGCAAAACGATTGGTATTAAAATATTGCCAGACACTTCTGTCTTTGTTGTAGCTCCATTAGAAATATCGTTGGGAAAAATTAAAGAATCACTTTTAAAAAAAGCCCACTGGATATGCAAACAACAGTCTTATTTCTTGAATTTTGATGCAACAGAAATTTCCTATGAAATAAAATCGGGGTATTCTATTTTATATTTAGGAAGGCAGTATAAATTAGTTGTTGAAAAATCTGAGAAGGAAGAAGTCACCTACAAAGGAAATCTGTTTTTAATTACAGTAAAAAATAAGGAAAAAGCACAGATGTTTTTCGATGAGTGGTTAAAACAAAGAGCATACAGTAAAATAAGCGAAATAGCAAAACCTATCATTAAAAAATTTTCAGAACGCTTCAAGGCTCCGAATGACATTTATTTTCAGGATATGCCCACCCGATGGGGAAGTTGTACTATTAAAAATAAACTTATCTTCAATCCTAAATTAATTCACACTCCTAAAAGGTGTATTGAGTATGTCATTATGCATGAATTGTGTCATACGGTTCATAAACACCATAATCAGGATTTTTTTGATTTACTCACTTTGATGATGCCTGATTGGGAGAAAAGAAAGGAAAAATTAAATTCATTTGCCTGATTGCAAAGATTCTACCTACTGTTGTTTATTCATAATATGAATAACAAACCTTACTTTACAGAAAGATGAAGGAGCAATATTAGATTCGCCTATTCTTCTTTCTCTTCATTTGTTTAGCAAACTGTTCCTCCTCGTAATCTTCACCCTGTGCATCGGGTAGCAAGTTGAACAATCCCAAATCGGAATTAGCTGAATGCTCCTGAGAGATAAACTCAAAAAGGTCTTTCGTTGGTTGGTGGTCTATCGTGTTGGTATTGGAAACAGGGCTATCCTGTATCTTCAATTCGGGTTTATTTCCGTTGTTCCACCAATCGTTGAATACGTTTGCCGACAAGTTTCTGTCTAATTGTGAGCCGTTCCAAACGCTACGGTTTTCGTGGTCAATAAAGGTCATACCGTAAATTCGTCCTTCACTATTACGTCTCACAACCGTATTAATACCCTCCTCAGTCAATTGCTTTTTAAATTCACTTTCGTTGTTTGTGGTGTGTATAGCCAATTCAACGGTATTCTTTAGGACAGACCTTGCAGGGTTAGTTTTCATTTTCTCTTTGGAGTGCTCAAAATGTTTTTGAAGTTGTGCAACGCCTGCATCTTTTCCGAATAGCGATGCTTTGAATGGATTGCTTACCTTTTCTCCCTTGTCGTTCAAAGCGAAATATACTAATCCGTGTACAGGTTCTCCGTTGCGTTCGCCCTTTATTTCCTCTGCCGTGATATTAAAAAACGAAAGTAAAGCGTTGTATGTTCCAAGACTTGTGTACTGATAATATTTCGGCAAATGCCGTACTACCGAAGCAATCTGACTTTTAATGTCGCCTTTCTGCTGTTCCACTTTTTTGAAAATCTTATCGGTTTGTTTCTGCTCTTGCTCGGTGGCTTTTTGCAGGTTGTATTTCGTTTCCAAATCCCGACAAATAGCCATTGAGCGTGGATGGTCGTAAGCATCAGGAATTTTCTTACCGTCAATGTCTACACAGGTTGAAACAATGTGTATATGTGTTCGGTCAATATCCGTATGCTTGAAAACAATATAAGGTTGATTACCATACCCCATACGTTCCATATACTCCTGTGCCATTTCCGTAAACTGCTCATCGCTGACCTTATCCGCAGGATCTGGGTTCAGCGAAATATGGCGTACCGTCTTTTCCGTTTTGATGTTTGCCGATAAATACGGCTCAAAGCATTTTTTAAAATAGGCTACGGAATACTTGCCGTCAACTGTGTCAGGTATCTTGTTCAAGAGCAGAACCGCTCCGTTTTCTTTATATACTTTCTGTTGATTGTACAAAATCGCTCCATACATATTGCTTCCCTTTCCAATTTTTGCAATCATAACTTTAATCTTTTTTCAGATGTTTTTCTTCAAATTCTTGTGTCAAACGGATAACTTCTTTAGTAACTTGTACCAATTCTATCGTTTCTTTTTCCAATTTAAAAAGGTATGTTCCTGCTTTTTTCTCCGAAAAATTGCGGTACAATATCTTCACAATCTGATTGTAATTTGTTCCGATTGCTCGGAACTGGCTAAAAAATCGGGTCAACTTTTCGTGATATTCTATTGCATTCATATCAATCTTTACGGTCTTTACGGTCTTCTGAAAGATGCAGGCAGTAATAAAATGGGCGATTACTTTCATATCTGATTGGTCAAAGAGGGCAAGAAATTTGGCATTGTCCTCTGCGTTCAGGTTGATGGAATACCGATTTACCGCAGGGTCAATCTTTGGTTTTCGTCCTGTTTTCCTAATCTGTTTTCTGTTTTTCTCTTCCATAATAATCCATTTTAATTTTTAAACAAACGAGCAACTTCGGAGCCGTTTCCAGCCCCCTGCAAGGGCAAGGGCTCTTGAGGTGCGGAAATTTATTTCGAGGACCTCAAGAGATAACTTGCTCTGAACAGGAGTTCAGAAAAATCCGTTTTGCAAACGGATTGGAGTTAGCCGAAAAAAGCAGTCGCTTCCATTACAAAGTTCGATAAGACTATTTGAATAACAACAACTTACAATCACGCCAAACAAAGCCAATAAACGCCAAATAGTACCACCTTTATGGGGATTGAAATTGCTTTTATTTCCTTTGTATCTGGTTAACTGGCTGATTGGTTATGCCCATAATTAAATAACTGAACAGCAAAAATCCCGACAGCAAATCTGCGTGATTGAATTCAGACGAATTACAGATTTTTGAGTTAATGAACTAGCAGTTAAGTGTATGCAGGTGCATAGGTAGATAGGTTGTTACATAGGTGCAATCGTACATACAACTGACTGCTTAGCTAGCCAAACAGCTAATTGGATATAATATTAAAATTTAGAGATATGATACACGAAGAAAACAAAAATCAGCAAACCAAAAAAGAGGATTTTTCTATTGAAAATTTCCTAACTGATGAAAAGAAACAATCTTTGATGAAACAACAAGGAATAACACATCGGGGAGACTTTGCAAAACCCGAAGTTGATGAGGAAGCTATTATGCGTATAATGGTAGGAGAAGAACTCGAGGAAATAGCAAAAGAAACGGAACAAACTAAACCGTCAGCGAACAGTACGAAAAAAAGTACCTCCAAGCCAAAGAAGCTGACCAAAGAGGATTACTGTGGACAGTTCTTTAAAATTCCGAACAGTACTGCAAGTAGGGGTAAATCGGTCTATGTACGGTAGGAACACCACGAAACATTTAACAGGCTTACCAATATTATGGGCATCGACAAACTGACGATTTATGCGTATCTGGACAATATTATCGAATACCACTTTCAGGAGTTTGGGGAACTCATTAAGGAAATCTATAACGATAAGCACAAACCGTTATTTTGATAACCGTCCTTTGGTCAGGATGCGTAACTCCTTCTTAAAAATTGTTTCCAAAACAAAAAAACAGAAAAAAAGAAAGCCATTTTAACAAGACGGACAGGTGGAAGAACCAAAAGGAAACGGAATAAATCCCGAAGGGTGGCAGGGCAATCACACAACAACTGGGCGAAGCCACCATATTGGCCCTGCTATTATGCCGTAAGCTTTTGGTTGGGTGGTGCGGTGGCTGTCCGCCTTATCTTTGCTATCTTTTGTTCTTTTTTTTATCAATTCCAATCAAAGAAAGGATACAAAAAACACGTAAGGGCAAAGTATGGGGTGTTTTTGGTATGCTTTCCTTTATCCGTACAAAACTCTTTAAATGTATAAGAGCTTTGCGAGGAAAATTTAAAGTGTTTTAAGGATTACTTTCTATTCATATCGTGCCAACATAAGCCAAATACTGCCACGTAATGCCAAATGAAAAAAATACATTCCTTTGGGTTCTATATTGGGGAAATTTTGAACCTATGAAACAAAAAACAATTACCGAAAAAGAGCGTAAAGAAAACGAGCTATCTGAGAAGAAAAAGAACACTCCTTTTATGCAGGTCGATAAGCATAGCGACCCAATTTCCAATTTCATTACCAACTTTAAACGTCAATTCAAAGATACAAAGGGTTTAGGTCTGGGCAAGCTGTTCGGGGGCAAGCGTGTTGAACAACAAAAACAAACTACCGAACCTGAAAGCGTAATAGGTGCAACAAAAACGGTTATGTTTTCGGATTTCAAAAACGATGAAAAAAGTCAGATTGTACAGAAAAACAAAAAACCTTCCTTGAAGACAGACAACGCAATCAAACCGCAACAAGCTCTCCAGAAAAACAATAAGCCAAAGTTGGGAATATAAGCCGAGTATTTTACATCTGAACGCCAAACGCTACCTCTGACGGCAACATTGGAATGACCTATGTAAATAGCTTTTATTTTAGAGGTTTAAATGATGCAGATATGGAAATAACAGTTTTAGACATTCAGATTTTAAAAGCATTGCATAGGGAAGTAAAGGAAGTTTCCAATCTAATTGCGGAAATGACCGCACCCTACAAAGCATTGCAACAGGCAACGAAATGGCTCGACCAACAGGAAGCCTGCCAACTACTGAACATTAGCAAAAGAACATTGCAGACGTACAGGGCAAAAGGCATTCTTGGGGCAACGCAAATCAATCGGAAAACGTATTTCAGATTGTCCGAAGTGGAGTTACTGATGCAGGGAGAGCGACCATTAAAAAAGCAAAAGAAATGAAACACATTGGAAATTCAAACGAGGATATGCTTGCCTTGCTCGAAGCTGTGGTAGGTATCAAAAATGAACTGCTGTATATCAGGGAATATTTTCATCCACTCTTAAAAGGGGAAATTTATCTTTCGGGCGAACAGGTTTGCGAGATGTTGCATATCAGCAAACGGACGTTACAACAGTACAGAGATGACGGACTGATACCCTTTATCAAGCTCGAACGGAAAATCCTTTTCCGTGAAAGCGATATTATCAAGGTATTGGAAGATAACTATCAGCGTTGGGATAGTTTAGGAATTTAACGTTTTAGAAGCTTGGCGAAGTGGCGGGAATCGAAGCAAAAAATGTTCAGTTTTGTACAAAAGTTCAATCGAAGAACTACCCTTGAGTTCTGCACTAAACCCGCCATTTTGCCAAACTGCATGTTGTGTTCTCTGGTTTTTCTCACGTTAAATATTGAATATCTTACTTACAAATTTGTATGCTTGTTTTTCGCCTGTATTGGGATTAACCCATTCGTCAATTTCTTTCGGGATTGAAGTTATTATATACGCATTGTCAAAAGTAACTTCACCTTCACGAATCCTATCATAAAAGTCTTGGTCTGTCATTGAAACCCACTTAATTCTGAATCTTGCACCCGACCAATCAAAATCAATTTTTGCCTTATCATTATTGTTTTTGTAAATTTTTACATTTGAGACTTTCATAAATGATTCTGACGGTGCACTTACAGCAGCAAATTCGTCTTCATTTAAGTATGCTCTATAATTTCCCCAAAAACCCTTATAGCCATATTGTTGATATGCCCATTCTAAAACATCTTCAGTTCTATTTCCAACTTTTCTGCAGAATTATTATCAATCACCCAATTTTCCTGTTGTTTGCCTTGAGGCATTGGTCTTCCATCAAACTCAATAATATCAAGAGGTTTGGCAAAGTCAATTTCGTGACCTTGCACAGCACCTGCACGACCATCGTCTTTAACTATTCTTATCCATTGGCTTGGATTGTCCAAGTCAAGTCCTCCTGGACATAGACCACCGGTTTTACAGCTAACAGCTAATAGTAATACTTTTTTTTTCATTTCAAATGTTTACCAAATTTTATATTGTTGCTGAATTTATTAAGTAACATATCAGTTACTAATCTACGATGACACTTTTCTGTTGTATGTTCTGAACAAAGAAGTGCAACATTTTTAAAGGCTTTAAATTGTTCAACAAAATTATCAATTTTTGATTCTTTTTCTAAATACTTGTTGAACTCTACCTCAAATAATTTATAGTCTTTGCTCATTGCAGAACCTTTGGTTCTTACTTCTTTCAGTAATTCGTTTTGTGGTGCTAAATCCACTCTATGAGCATATTTGCAACCATTAGCCAACTTGTCTAAGAAAAAAGGCAAATCTTTTTCAAAGGCAAATCTTGATAATTGTCCATTTGGGTTTAACCTAACATCTATCAGGCAGTCAATATTGTTATTCTTTAATAATCCAAAAAAATCCTCTGCTGATTTTTGGGTAAAACCTATGCTAAATAAATTAATCATACTCGTTAAAATTATTGTTGTTCTTGTCTAATTTCCAACCGTGTAATAGATTCCAATATCTATCACAAAAGTCATTTTTTTTATCTTGTAACGTGTTGCCAAAGTAATTCTCAATTTTAGCTGATTCAAAAAAACTTGAATTTAAAACATCTAATTTTTTGATTTCAGTTTTATTGAATATCACTTCGGATAACTCTGTATTTATGTTTTCATTAGATACAGTTTCAATTTCTCCATTTTTGTTTTTAGTTATATGAAGAACTTCAATCCAATCTCCAAACTTCTCTTCAATCTTTTGGCTTACAAAAAAGAATCTATGACAATCTACAGGTCTTTTTTCGCTACACATAAGTGCAACAGTATATTCATTTTCATATGCCTTTTCAATTCTTTTTATGCCTTCTGAGAAATACTCATCATTTCTGAATTTTTGAAAATCAACGATTTCTTCGTAATCAAAAAGTTCTGTTTTTTCAGGTCTATTACTTTTTGAAATTGGAAATATGTCTTCAAAAAATATATCAGAAGCTTTTGAAAAAACATCTTGCATCGGACTTGCCTTTGCTCCAAGTTCTGGCATATGACCATATGAAATTGAAAAATGTTTACTTGCTAATTTTAGGTTGTCTGCATTACATTGTGGAAATTGTTTTGAGTAAGGAACAGAACGGATATCTACTAAATGCGATACTTTGAAATCTTTCAAAGTATTGAGCATTTTTTCAATGTCTATCATATTTCCATTTTGAAACAATGTATAGCCTAATGTATATAATTTAAGTTTTTCCATTTTTAAATTCTATTATGTTTGTGTTAGTGGCTATTTGTTCTAAAATATTTGTTGTAAAAATGATTTCAATCACGTCATTTTTGTCGTTAGTTTTAAAAGCGTCTGAATATTTCAAAATAAGTTCATTAACCTTTTGGTTGTTTCCTGAATCTACATAATTAATAAAAACTTTGTTTTTATTAGCAATATTTTGTATAAAGTTTAATATAAACTCTTCAACTCCTATCTCAAAATATCTACAACTCAAAGCCCAATTAAGAATTTGCATAGTGCTATTGGTGATAATGTATGTTATTGCAGAGCAAACTCCTAAATTTTCACCATTTTCTCTAAGTATTTCAAAATAAACAGATTTTGCTCCTTTATGAAAATCATTGTCAATACTCGAAAATTTGAATTGGTTTGATTTGGAATATAATTTTATGGATTCAATATGTTTATTGTCGTTTATTATTTTAATTGATAATGTGGGTAAATAATTTTGATTGCGTTCCGTTTGAATTATTCTATATTCTTTCCGTCTATTTTGTGAACTTAAAGACAGTTCATTTCTTTCAAACAAACATCCTACAATTAATTGAGCGACTAATTCGTTGTGATTATTCCATTCGGGAACAAATACTTCGGGTAATTTGCTTTTAACTTCATCTCTGACTAATTGATTATCGTCAATAAATAGAATAGAACTTGGTAAAATAGATAGTTGATTAGCTATGATTTTGATGTTTTCACTTTTATCATTTTCATTTGTAATTATAAAATCTATTTGATTTTTTAGAGGAAAAATATCTTCGCTTAATTCATTTATAGCCGATTCAACTTCTTTAGAGTCATTTCTTGAACAGATTGCAATGAAAATACCTAATTCATTCCCAAGCGTTTTAACAAATTTCATAAATTCAATAAAAGAAACTCCCTTTTCAGTTTTCATATTCTTCATGATTTCATCAATCCCAATTTCAGATAGTGTACCAAACCATAAAGTATCATCTAAATCAAGTACTACAGCCTTGTATAGCGTTTTTATTTTGCAAATTATTTGTGCAACAATCTTGGTTATAATTATTCCAATTAGTGGTAAATCTGTTTTGCCTGAAAGTTCGATTAACGTTGGAATGTCTTGAATCTGATATTTGAAATTGTAAGATGAGTTCTTTGTGGCGTTTCTACAGTTAATTTGAATATCATTAGTATTTTTTTTATTGCCTACGTTTTCAATAGTAAATTTATTTTGTTTTAACTGTTCAAATAAGCGATTTAAAATAGTGTCATCTTGCGAAATGAAGCTATTTAGACCTGAAATCGTTATGACAAATTCATCTTCGTTATAGCTTCGAAATTTTCTGATATAGTCATTTATGTAAACACTCAGAAATGGGTTGTCAACTATTTGACTTCTTCCACAAAGTGAATTTATATTTTTCGTTTCTAATTTCGCCATTTTCTACGGTCAATTTAATTCAAATTTAGTGTCTTTATTTTCGCTTCTTGTTATGACGAGGGTTTCGTAACATACCACACAACTCTCGGGTGGGCGAGAGTTATTCGTTTTTAATTGTTTGTAAATATTTATTTGTTTCCTCAACAGCTAAAATACAAAAAAGCCAATACAAAAACTGTGTTGGCTTTCTATAATTGCTTTATATGTTTCAGAGTTGAGCTACAAAAGAGCTTTCCATACCCTTAAATTTGTGTGATACCTTTTGCATATCCTTTCCAACTTTCTCGTTAAGTATCTTGGCATAAATCTGTGTTGTGGCAATATTCTTATGCCCTAACATTTTGCTCAAACTTTCCAGCGGAACACCCTCACTCAAAAACAGCGTGGCAAACGTATGGCGTGCCAAATGAAAGGTTACTTTCTTTTCTTTCAGGCAGTCAATAAGTTGTGATATTCTCTTTAGGCTATCATTACAGACTGTATTTGAAGGTACAGGAAATACCTTTCCATCCTTTGAAAATCCCGCATATTTCTCAATAATCATTTTGGGAATATCCAACAGCATCACGTTTGACGATGTGGCTGTCTTTTTCCTACGTATGATAATCCATCGGTTACCGTCAAAAAAATCTTGAATATTACTATTCTTAAGTCCTTTTATATCTGAATAAGAAAGACCTGTAAAGCAACTGAAAATAAACAAGTCTTTAACTAATTCGTCTTTCTTTTTCTCGCAGTTAAAGGTTACGAGCGGTTCCAATTCATTCCGTAGCAGATACCCACGATCTTTGTCCTTTTTGGTATTCTTGTATTCGCTGAACGGGTTGAAAGCAAGATGTTTTCTACTCATTGCCAATCGGCAAAGCGTAGTAAATCCAATCATATACAGCCAAATGGTGTTGTGTGTCAAGCTTTGGTCGTCACGCAGGTACTAATCAAAGTCCTGTACAAAATCAGATGTAAGATCGTTGAATGATAAGTCAGAATATCCGTACTTTGTCAGTGCAAAATTACGCAGGTGCTTTAAAAGTGTTTTGTATTTACTGCGTGTACCATTTACCCGAAGTCCGTTATTGACCTTTTTCTCATAGTCCGAAAGGAACTGTTCATAGAATTTGAAAAAGGTCAGTTCTCCGCTTTCCATCCCAAGAACGGCATTTTTAAGTTTGGTACTGTTTACAGCTCCCTCATTCTTTAAAATTTTGGAATAGCATTCTTCGATACCCAAACGGATTTTGTCGAGTTTGCTGTTTGTGTCTTGTGCTTCTCGGCTTTTACCTAAAACCCTGCCGTACTTCAAATCCCAATTTGTTGCGGAAATATCCAGCTTTGTGCTGAATGCAGATTGATTACCGTTTACAGTAATTCTGCACATAACCGTAACTTTCCCGTTCTTCTTCGGGGCATTCTTTTTAAGGTAGAAAAGAACCTTAAACGTTGATTTTTTTGTCGTTTCCATACTCACAATTCTTAATGATAAAATTAAACCTATGTGAGCTACGGAACAATATGAAAAACTATGCAGAAAGCTGAAATACAGTATTTTAAAGCGGTTGCTTCTAATACTTGAAAGTAACGTTTTAGTAACCTTACTTTTGCCTAACCTCGCTTTTTTCTGCTTTTTACATCATTACCAAAAAATCAAAAAACGATTGTAAAGCCTTTATTTACAATCGTTTTCCCTGTTTTTAATCTTTGATGTATTTTTACTGAAAATTTATTTTAAATTTAAGCTCTTTCCTTTAAATAAACCAAAAGAAAATCTTATAGTTTTATTACAAAACAATAAAAACTACATCCTATTCAATTCCATCAAGGGTAAGCTGTAAAGCAATTTGTTTTTTGGTAATGGACAAGTAACAAAGGCATGTAATTTTTATTAGAATGTGATGACATTGGTAGGCAAGTAATAGGAAAATGGGTATTGAAATTTAGAGATAGGAACCCCATCGGGCAATGTCATTAAGTTAAGGAAAAAAATACTTATTCTCCGTTACTTTTGAAGCCCAAAAGTAACCAAAACGCTTCGGCCCATTTAAGGTGGCTTTTCGCACAGTCATCCGCACATGGACAAGAATGCCTTGTTGTCGGGGATATCTTCCTTCAAAATTCTCCCTTTTGATGGAGAATTTTTTGAAAGCATCCCAAGGCCAATCCCATCACACGGGGCATCGGCATTCTTTCCATCTCTCCGCCACTGGAAATGAGCCGTTGCTAAAGGACTTCCTACGGAAGGATTGTTGTTTGTATAAATTGAGAACCCCTGGAAGGGGTGACATCTATGTAGAAAATCGGATTGTTCAACGAAATGTTGTTCCAAATATCTTCCCGAAGAAAGAAAAAAAGTTCGTTCGCTCTACTCACGATGACAGCATTCCTAAAATTAACAACAATAGATTCTTCGCTTCTCTCTGAATCCCTCTCTATCTCAATTCCAATTCTGAACGGCTAGTGAAGAATCTGTACGCTTCTTCTCCCTAATATCCTGTCATGCTTAACCGAAGGTTAAGGAACTGTACGCTTTTGAACCAGGATGGAAAGGATAAGAGGATGTAGCAAGATATTAATGAACCTCCCCATCGGTCAATGTCATTAGTTAACGAAAATATCTAAACAGAACTATTTCAAGGATCGTGAATCCCTCTCTGGAATATCCAATTCTGAACGATCAGTGAAGAATCTGTACGGTTCCCCCCCCATAGGTACTGTCATTCTGCACCGAAGGTGCAGGACCTGCACGCCAATGCAATCATAGCTAAATTTAGGTTCGCATTGTTCCGAGATCCTTCCTGCGTCAGGACGACAGTTTGGTGGCAACTGAAGAATTGTGAACTGTACGCCAAGGCAATCATAGCTAAATTTAGGTTCGCATTGTTCCGAGATCCTTCCTGCGTCAGGACGACAGTTTGGTGGCAACTGAAGAATTGTGAACTGTACGCCAATGCAATCATAACTAAATTTAGGTTTTCATTGTTCCGAGATCCTTCCTGCGTCAGGACGACAATTTGGTGGCAACCGAAGGTAAAGGAACTATTCACCAAGGCAATCATAGCTAAATTTAGGTTTTCATTGTTCCAAGATCCTTCCTACGTCAGGACGACAATTAGGTGCTAACCGAAGGAAAGAATAGTTCACCAATTACCTTCCCAAAGGAGGATAAAATTCTGTCGATTGCATAGTTTCTATCTTATCCTTATTCGAGACATAGTCGGGGCACATTCGAACATCTGTTTGAAATTATTTTATCCATTTTGCGAATTTTCGGAATATGCCTCGAATAAGGTCAAATTAGTCTCAAAGAAAAAAGGATTGAAATCGGGGAGATTTCAATCCTTAACTAACCAATTATTAACCTAAATTATGAATACTATCTTATACTCAAAACCTATGCCAAAAAATCAAACCTATAATTTTTTTGCTCAATTTAGCTTAGGAAGCTTAAATACCGATCATTAATGATAATTTTGTCCATGCAACATTTGAACACCTATCTAAAAAATCTGAACATCGAAGCACTAAATCCTATGCAGGAAGAGGTATTAAAAGAGTTCAGTACATCCCGTGACCTTGTACTCCTATCTCCTACTGGTTCTGGTAAGACACTAGCATTTAGTTTGTTATTGTTCAAATTATTGGGTGACAACATCAGTAAAGGTACTAAAGCCATGATCGTTGTGCCTACTCGTGAGCTAGCATTGCAGATCGAATCGGTTATCAAGCAAATGAACAGTGCTATCAATGTTGCCTTATTATATGGCGGAAACAACAGCCAACTGGAGAAAGATAAAATAAAACAGCAACCTACTTTGATCATCGGTACTCCCGGAAGGATCATCTATCATATCGACCGCGTTCCTGCACTTTTGGAAGGTTGCCATACATTGGTATTGGATGAATTCGATAAATCACTGGAATTAGGATTCCAGGACCAATTAAGCTATATCGTCAGGGCATGTAGAGATGTGAAGCATAAGATCCTGACATCTGCAACAGATATGGAAGAGATTCCAGCGTTCCTGGAATTGAATGACCCAATTAAATTGGATTATGTAGATAACCACGGTTTAAGACCAGACCTGACTTACTATAGGGTCATGAGCAGTACTAAATTAAAACTGGAGTCCCTGTTCAAATTGCTTTGTAAAATTGGGAACGAACGGGTTTTGGTTTTCTGTAACCATAGGGAAGCTGTAGATAATATTTCCGAGATATTGGAAGGGAAAGGGATCGAGAGCATACCTTACCATGGAGGATTGGAACAGTTTGTCCGTGAGTTGACAATCATTAAGATCAAGAATGGCAGCCAGAACATTTTGGTGACCACGGATTTAGCCGCGAGAGGTTTGGATATCCCTGAAATGAACCATGTGGTACACTATCAATTCCCTTATAAGGAGGATGAATTTATCCATAGAAACGGACGTGCAGGCAGAAATGGACAAAAGGGCTATGTATATGGTATCCTGACCGATGAGGATCGCGCAGCTCATTATCTAGAAGGTGCGGAGACCCTTGAATTGGATGGCTTCTATCCTATTCCTGAAGAACCAGAATTTAAGACCTTAAGGATCAATGCCGGGAAGAAACAGAAGGTCAACAAGATCGATATCGTAGGATATATCTTGAACTTACCCGAGATTAGCAAAGATGATTTAGGTTTGATCGTAGTGAAACCTCATGATTCCTATGTGGCTATCCGTTCAGAAGTCGCCAATAAGGTTGTCAAAAATGGCACTAACGGTAAAATCAAGGGACAAAAAGTCAGGATAAACCTAATCTAATTTCTTGATATACTGCAGGATAATATCGGGTACAAGGTGACTGATATCTCCATTGTTTTTCCAGATATCGCGAACAATAGTAGAAGAAATATGAGCCTCTCCGCTCCTGCTTACCAAAAAGTAAGTCTCGATCTGAGGGGCCAATAACAAATTGTTCTGAGCAATGATATTTTCGTAATCGAGATCGGTACCATTTCGCAGACCCCTTAAAATAAAATTAGCTCCAATAGATTCACAGTAATCAACGGTCAGACCATTATAGAATTCGACCTCCACTTGATCATTGTCTCTATAAAGGTCCGTAATCGAAGATCGGCGGCTTTCTACATCCATCATTCCCACCTTGGAACTATTTACACCAATAGCAATATATATCTTATCAAAGAGAGGCAATGCTCTTTTTATTAAATCCTGATGGGCAATGGTGAAAGGATCAAAGGATCCTGGAAAGACAGCTATTTTCATAATTATTTAGAATAAAAGCTAAATGAGGAATTCCCATATTGCCTGGTTTCGACAAAATTGGGGTGATCGATCATTTTGCGGTTACTAGGATGTTCAACAATCAAAAGACCTCCATCCTTAAGGAGGTTATTTTCAAGAACCATGGAAGCCAACATCGGCAATTGACCTAAATCATAAGGAGGATCTGCAAAAATCAAATCATAGCTTTCCTTATCCGCTTTAATAAACTTAAAAACATCAGCCTTTCTGGCCTTGATCTGGGAAAGATCTAATTTTTTAGAAGTCTCCGTAATATATAGGACACATTTTCCATGCAAGTCAACAGCATTTACCTTCTTAACCCCTCGAGACGCCAATTCAAAGGATATATTACCTGTTCCAGCAAATAAATCTAAGCATTCCAGTCCATCAAAATCAATCCTATTGTTCAAGATATTGAACAGGGCTTCTTTTGCAATATCCGTCGTTGGTCTTACAGGAAGGTTTTGCGGAGGGTTTAACCGCAGTCCGGCAGCCTTTCCTCCTATTATTCGCATGTAGGTAAATCTATTAAGTAGCTTTTGTTGTAATCCTCTGATTCATCATCTAAAGAAACAGCTGGTTTACTTGCCGAAATTTCAATCAGTTCGTTAGAATAGGTTCTCAGTTTTTGAATAAAGGATTGGTCTGCATGGATAGCGGAATACAGGACTTTATTAACCTTTCCTTCAATTCCAAAGTTATCGAAGATGTTCAAGATAAAGTAACTCAGGTCATCATCGCTTACAATCTCGAAGGTATTATAAAACTTGAACTGACCATTTATAAATAGATAGATATCAGCTGAGTTATCATCAAAAACAACACCTAACACATCGCCTTTTAAAGGGATGAATTGTCTGGCCTGAAGCAGATTGAGTTTAAATTCAGGCACAAATTTAGCGTCAGGAAAAAGTGTTTTCCATCGGTGTTGCAACAATACATCCGATTGGTAAAATGCCTGGATTTGCAAGAAATCGATCGAAGTGCGGTTCATTTCCTGAGCCGGATTCTCCATAAATTCCTGATATTTATCCAGATCTACTTCTTGATAAAGATCATCCGGTACAAAAGTCAGGTTATGGCTTGGAATACTGACATAAACATTTTGAAAGGGTAAGCTCAATAATTTGAGTGCCTCTTCAGAAGGATTATGGCTTTCAAAGTTCATGTACAGCAAAAGTTGATTGTCTTGATCTAAAACATATAATTTATCATACTGATAATTTGCTTTAACGATCAGGGTGTATTGCGTTATATAATGAATATGAAATTGTTTTGAAGTATAATTCATTCTTTGCAGATGGTATAAACACAAAATTAGTTTTTAAAATTGGATTGACCAACCTTTTGGATAACTTTGGGTTGTGCAGATAAAAAACAGCCTTTTACAACAGTTTTCACACCAAGCAACGCAACAGCAGGAACAGGTATTTGCCCTACTGGGGGAATTTTTGCATACCTTTTCTGAGGAATCATGCTTTATACTAAAAGGTTATGCAGGTACAGGAAAGACCAGCATCATCAGTGCATTGGTCAAAACGCTTCCAAAATTCCAGAAGAGATCTGTATTATTGGCACCGACTGGACGAGCTGCAAAGGTGATGTCCTCCTATTCGGGCAGGAATGCACTGACCATCCATAAAAAAATCTACAGAAAGAAGAATGCGGTTTCTCTGGACATGCAGTTCAGTTTAGCTGAAAACATACACGAAAACACGCTTTTTATTGTTGACGAGGCATCCATGATCAGCAATGAAGGCCATAGTATGTTTTCCAATGGACTATTGCATGACCTGATCGAGTTTGTGCAATCCGGTGAGAATTGCTGCTTGATGCTGGTTGGTGATACGGCGCAGCTGCCACCCGTAGGCTTGGAACAGAGCCCCGCATTGGACGCTGAATATATGAATGCAGAATTCGGTTTGCAGATATTCACCTATGAAATGACCGATGTGGTCCGTCAGGACAAAAATTCAGGAATTCTCTATAATGCCACCAAAATCAGGAATGAGATCCGATTGGATGAGGAGTTTGTAGAATACAGCTATCCTCAGTTTGTCACCAAAGCCTTCAAGGATATCTTTCGGATGAATGGTGAGCGGCTGATTGAAGGATTGCACTATGCCTATGATAAATTTGGCATCGAAAACTCCATGGTCATTTGCCGCTCCAATAAATCAGCAAACCTTTATAATCAGCATATCCGAAACCAGATCCTCTTTAGAGATGAAGAAATTACCGGTGGTGACATCATCATGGTGGTCAAGAATAACTATTATTGGTTACAGGACAACGATGAGAAGAACACTGGGTTTATTGCCAATGGGGATATGGCAGTCATCAAGAAAGTAAGTAATGTACATGAGATGCACGGCTTTAGGTTTGCCGATCTCTACCTCGAGTTTATGGACAACAATGAAGGGGATGCAATCCGATGTCGGGTCTTATTGGATAGTCTATATGTAGATTCTCCAAATCTTCCTTACGAGCAACAACAGAAACTGTATAACAGTATCGCTGAGGATTATCAGGATATTCCTGCCAAAAAAGATAGGATGGATTCCATCAAAAAAGACCCCTATTACAATGCCCTACAGATCAAGTTTGCTTATGCGATAACCTGTCATAAAGCCCAGGGTGGACAGTGGCCATTGGTTTTCGTTGACCAAGGCTACATGAACGATGAAATGCTGAACACGGAGTTCATGCGCTGGTTATATACGGCCATCACCCGTGCAACCCAAGAGCTATTCCTGGTTAATTTCAACGAAAAGTTTTACGAAGCCTAATCCTATCAAAAATAATACATGATAGCTTCTTTTTTGGGTCAATAATTGGATATTTTCGCTGAATCAAATATTGACTAAATTACTCAAATGAAGCATTTTTTAACCTTTGTCCTATTGCTAAGTTTTACAATTTCTCAAGGACAAGAAAAATCTACCTTAACCAAACCAAACTACCAATTGGCTTCTAAGTTTTCACCAAGCAAACTTAGTAAATTGATCTTCTCTACAGAGGTCAATCCCAATTGGATAAATTTTGGTGATAAATTCTGGTACGAATACAATAGTCCATCTGGCAAAAAATGGTACCTGGTAGATCCAAAAACCAAAAAGAAGTCTGAATTATTTGACCATGCTGATATGGCTTCCAGAATCACTTCCATTGTCAAAAACCCATTTGATGCACAGCATCTAGAAATCAGGAACCTTCGTTTCATGGATAATGAAAACCTGATTCGATTCGAAGTACAAAGCACAAAGGATACGCTAAAAACAAAAGAAGAAATCCAAAAGCTGACGAACAAGAAAGATACCATCAAAAAGAAACTGTATTATTTCGAATATAACATCAGCAACAGCAATCTAAGGGAATTAGGTGAAGACAGTAAGGAAAAGACCAAACTGTTCTGGGCAAATTTCAATCCGGATACCAGCAGGGTTTATTATGCCAAGAACTATAATCTATATTGGATGGATTATAGCAATTACCTAAAGGCCCAAAAAGATGAAAAGGATTCCACGATAATTGAGCATCAGATCACCACAGATGGTGTACAATACTATGCCTGGGGTGGGGATGAATACAGTGTCACGACAGGTGATAAGAAATCCGAGGATGAAGAGAAGAAAAAAAGAAAACCTGTTTGGATCAATTGGTCACCTAATGGAAAATATTTCACTTTGACTCGCAAAGATAACCGAGAATACAGCGCATTATGGGTGATTAACAATGTAGCAGCAAAACGCCCTACCTTGGAAACCTACAAATACCTGATGCCAGGTGAAACCGATTCAACTGAAGTTGAGCTTTATTTATTCGATAGTAGCACATTAAAAGCAAAGCAGATCAATGTAGCTGCTTTCAAAAATCAAACGATCAGCAACTGGAATAAGGACAGAACAAAAGAAAGCTACAAAGGCAAACATTACATCAACTATTGGTTGGGGAACGATGAAGAATTCTATATAGCCAGATCCAGTCGCGATTTGAAGCGTATAGATATTGTTGCCGTAAATGTGAACGGAAACAGCAGAACGGTATTAGAAGAGCGTTCGAATGTTTACCAAGATATCAAAAAGCCTTATTTCGTCAATAATGGCAGTCAATTTATCCATTGGTCCCAGAGAGATGGTTGGGGACATTTCTATCTGTATGATAAAAATGGAAGAATGATCAATCAGATCACCAAAGGTGAGTTCCACTGTGACGATTTGACCCGTTACAATGAGGAATCAGGAACCTTGTACTTCAAGGCGAATGGTAAGGAAAAAAACATGGATCCTTACTATTCGTATTATTACTCCGTAAATAAGAGCGGTGGTGCGATAAAATTATTGACCCCGGGAGACTTCGACCATCAGATCGTGAGCAGTGAAAGCAGTAATTACTTCATTGATAATTATTCTAGGGTAAATACAGCTCCAGTTAGCAACCTATATAATGCTAACGGACAGCTGATTATGAAACTGGAAGAAACCGATTTATCAAACCTTTTCGCTGCAGGATATAAGTTCCCAGAGCCATTTAAGGTTAAAGCTGGAGATGGGATAACCGACCTATATGGCGTGATGTACAGGCCATTCGACTTTGATTCAACCAAGACCTATCCTATCATTGAATATGTTTATCCAGGACCACAGACTGAAGCAGTAAACAAAAGCTTTGGAAAATCCATGGACAGGATCGACAGATTGGCACAGATGGGTTTTATCGTGATCTCAGTAGGTAACCGTGGCGGACATCCCTCCCGTTCAAAATGGTACCATACCTATGGTTATGGAAACCTTCGCGATTATGGATTGGAAGATAAAAAGGTCGCAGCTGAACAATTAGCCGATAAATATCCGTTTATAGATATCAGTAAAGTTGGGATTACTGGGCATTCAGGCGGAGGTTTCATGTCTACGGCTGCTATGTTGGTCTACCCAGATTTCTTTAAGGTGGCTGTTTCTGGTGCAGGTAACCATGAAAACAACATCTATAATCGTTGGTGGAGCGAAAGACATCACGGCGTGAAAGAAGAAATCAGTGCAAAAGGCGATACCACCTTTAGCTATAATATCCAACGGAACACAGAACTGGCAAAGAATTTAAAAGGAAAATTACTGATCGTAACTGGGGATATTGACAATAATGTGCATCCAGCGAATTCAATCCGCATGGTAGATGCTTTAATCAGAGCCAATAAAAGGTTTGATTTCCTATTATTGCCAGGCCAAAGACATGGATTTGGCGATATGACCGAATATTTCTTTTGGAGAATGGCAGATTACTTCAGTCAGCACCTTTTAGGCTCTTCTGAAATGAATGAGGTGGATATGATGGAAATGAATCGGGAAAAACCACTCAAATAAAATTCCATTTTAATATAAACAGTTTTTATCCTTATTTTATGATCCATTTTAGTGGGTAAAATATGAGCGAAAAAACTGAAGATAAATTTAAAGAAGCCCTAATGCATTTTGGGGCTTCTGATTTAAATAAGGAAATTTTAAAGGTAATCAGCCTAGATCAACTTCTTCAATGGAGTATAGAAGAGAATAATCCCCGCTTATGTTTTCGCAGTGCCTGGGCAATGGAACATATCCTGTTGAAGAACCCAGAACACTTTAATGCTATCTATAAAAGATTGATCATAAATTACCGAGACCTGAAAAATTGGAGCAGTTTAAGGAGCTATACTAAGCTATTGATGTGGCTTATATCAAAATCCAATACAAGTATCACCTTAACTGAGAAAGAAAGAGAAATAATCCTGGCAAAGAGCTTTGCCATCATTGACCTGAACGATTGTCCTGTTGCTGTAAAGGTCAATGCCTTCGATATCCTGTATAGGTTAATCCCTTCTTTTGAATGGGTTGCGAAAGAATTAAAGCTTATCATTGAACTGAGCCTAGAAAAAGAAAATACCCCTGCTTTAAGGAGTAGAGGTACCTATATCTTAAATAGATTAGCTAAAATGGGATTAAAATAAGGTATTCCCTTTATTGAAATGTGTCTTCCCCAAATGCTTAAAAGCTAATTCCGTACATTCCCTTCCTCTTGAAGTGCGCATGATATAGCCTTCTTGGATCAAGAATGGTTCATACACTTCTTCAATGGTCCCTTCATCCTCTCCCACGGCGGTGGCAATGGTTTTTAGCCCTACAGGTCCACCTTTGAATTTTTCGATAATGGTACTTAAGATACGATTATCCATCTCATCCAAGCCATGTTCATCCACATTCAAGGCATTAAGGGCAAATTGAGCGATGGCTTTATCAATAGATCCATTTCCTTTGATTTGTGCAAAGTCACGTGTTCTTCTCAAAAGAGCATTGGCGATCCTCGGGGTTCCTCGACTTCTTCTGGCAATTTCATAAGCCCCTTCTTCTGAAATAGGAACCTTTAATATCTGGGCAGAACGCATGACGATATCCGTCAATAGTTTGGAATCATAATATTGCAACCTGGAATTGATTCCAAAACGAGCCCGTAGCGGTGCTGTCAATAAACCAGAACGTGTCGTTGCTCCCACTAAGGTGAAAGGATTTAGAGAAATCTGCACAGAACGTGCATTTGGACCCGTTTCGAGCATGATGTCGATTTTGAAATCCTCCATTGCGGAATACAGATATTCTTCAACCAAGGGGCTTAAACGGTGTATCTCATCAATAAAAAGAATATCTCCCTCTTCAAGATTAGTCAATAGCCCAGCTAGATCGCCCGGTTTATCCAATACAGGTCCTGAAGTTATTTTGATCCCTACGCCCATTTCATTGGCAATGATATGGGATAAGGTAGTTTTACCTAATCCGGGAGGGCCATGTAACAGTACATGGTCAAGCGCTTCGGCACGGAGCTTAGCTGCTTTAACAAAGATGGAAAGGTTCTCCAATATCTTAGCCTGACCGGTAAAATCTTCGAAAGTCTGCGGACGAAGCACCCTCTCCAAGTCTTTATCAGTCGAGGTTAATCTTTCAGGATTGGGGTCAAGGTTTTCATTCATATCTTAGAACACAAATCTTTAGTGAACAATTATCTCTCGTAATTCTTAAACAAGCTATTTATTTTCATCTGGATAACTCCAAAAAAAGCTTCTTTAAATATCTTGGTGCTCATTTTTGAGGTACCTAAGGACCTATCTGTAAAAATAATAGGAATTTCCACAACATTGAAACCATATTGTATGGCCGTGAACTTCATTTCAATTTGAAAGGCATAACCCACAAACTTTATTTTGTCTAAAGGTATGGTTTCTAGAACCTCTCTCCTAAAACAAACAAAGCCTGCTGTAGCATCCTGGATTTTGATCCGGGTAATCAACCGAACATAAGCTGATGCAAAATAAGACATCAAAACCCTGTTCATAGGCCAATTTACTACATTTACACCCTTAATATATCGGGAACCAATCGCCATATCGGCAGCGCCTGTTTTACAGGTCTCACGCAGACGGATCAGGTCATCTGGATTATGGCTAAAGTCAGCATCCATTTCGAAGATAAATTCGTACGAACGCTGCAAAGCCCATTTGAACCCATGGATATAGGCTGTACCTAATCCCAATTTACCTTTTCGTTCTTCGATAAAGAGCCGATCAGCGAATTCAGTAGCCTGAAGTTCTTTCACGATATTTGCAGTTCCATCCGGAGATCCATCATCAACGATAAGGATATGAAAATCTACTTCTAATGAAAAGACCTTTCGTATGATTCGTTCTATGTTTTCCTTTTCGTTATATGTAGGAATGATTACAATGCTATCTGACACACCTTAAATTTTGATGGCGTAAAGTTAAGCAATTAGTCTCAAACAATTGGGTTCGGTACCAGAAGATATTGGGGGATTGAACCAGGATGCAAGTGATTAGAGGATGGACCAAGATCTATTCCGATGGTCGAGCGGGATCTGGGTTTCGCTCGATATCCGTTGAGACCAAACACAGGATTAATTAACACATACAAAAAAGCCGGATGATTTCCCACCCGGCCTTTGATTAATTGTTGAATTAAATATTAATTTACGCCATGCATTAATTTCTTAATGTATGGAGATAGAATAATCAAGATTGCACCTGCGATCAAGGAATATAAGCCCAATTGCTTATAGCCTTCGGTATATGTCAATAGCTTATCCATCAAAGATGCACCTTCTCGGGCTTCGGCCATATTGGCTCCGATTAGACCCGCAACGTATTGCCCATAGGCACTGGCCAAAAACCACATTCCCATCATGATCCCTTGTAGTTTAGCTGGGGATAATTTGGTCATGATGGATAGACCTATTGGTGAAAGACAAAGCTCCCCTATCGTAATCACCAATAATGCCGCTGTAAAGATATCTAGGGAAGTCATGCCTTCAACTGCAAAGAAACGCGTAGCGAACAGCACATAATAGCCCAAGCCAAGGAAGATAAAGCCTAAACCAAATTTAATAATGGTATTGGGTTCGATTTTCCTTTTCGCTAACCACAACCATAACAGTCCAAACAGCGGTGCCAAAATAATAATGAAGAATGCCCCACCTGAGTTATTGACTCCATTAGGGTCCAAACGGAAAGCTCCGCCTGCCACAGAATCATTTAGGTTATTGGCGGCAAAGATGCTCAATGAACCTCCACTCTGTTCGTAAATACCCCAGAATACAATAGAAAATAAAATGAATATCAATGCGGCAAGCAATTTATGGCGTTCCTTTTTCTCGACTTTGGACATCTCATAGAAAAGATAGATCAAAGTCAATGGACCAATGGTATACATAAAATAGTCTGTGTACTCGGTTTTGGAGACCATCACTTGGATCAAGGGCACGAAAATCAAGGTGCTCGCATACACTGCATATTCCACCCATTTTGGGAGGGGCTTAGACTTAACAATAGCGTCTGGATGTCCAGGTTGCAGACCAATCGGTCCTAACTCATGCTTGGTAAATTGGAAATTGATCAAACTGATCAACATACCTAAGGCAGCAAGACCAAAAGCGACATTCCAACGGTAAGCCTCATCAATGACAGAACTCAACATGTACCCCTTTCCAATAGCAACACAGATGTATCCACCTAAAAATGCACCTAGGTTAATCCCTGCATAGAACAGTGAAAATCCGGCATCACGGCGGTTGTCATTATCCTTATAGAGCTCCCCTACCATGGTTGAAATATTTGGTTTGAAGAATCCTGTACCTATAATGATAAAGGCCAAACCAAAGAAGAAAAATTGGTGGGTATCAATTGCTAGTAACACAGACCCCACGATCATCAATAATCCTCCAAAAAAGAGGAATTTTCTGAAACCTAGGATTTTGTCTGCGAAGAGACCCCCGATGAAGGTAAAGGCATAAACAAATGCCTGTGTAGCTCCATATTGAAGATTGGCTTCCTTTTCACCAAAATTCAGTTGTGTAATCATAAAGAAGACCAACATCCCGCGCATTCCGTAAAAACAGAATCGCTCCCACATCTCGGAAAAGAAAAGTCTCCAGATCTGTTTCGGATATTTGCCTTTAAAATCTTGAATCTCCTCAAGAGTTCTATGCGCCTCAGTAGCCATTATATTAATTGTATTAAGATTCTATTTTACGCCATGCATCAGCTTCTTCACGATTGGGTGAAGCAACATCACGATAATCCCAGCTCCGATCGGCACAATGGTAAATATCAAGAAAAATGTACTCAAGGAGTACTGATTGGTGATAATTTCAATCTGCCCACCAATAATGGCCGCTAATTTATTTCCGATTGCCAATGCCAAATACCACATCCCGAACATAAATCCGATCATCCTAGCTGGTGCAAGTTTGGAAACATAGGACAGACCTACCGGTGAAAGACAGAGCTCGCCAAGGGTATGGAACATATAGGCCAGAATCAACCAGACCATAGAAACCTTTACGCCTTCTTGAAGTCCATTTGCACCAAAGGCCAATAAACCAAAACCTATCGCCATGACAATCAAGCCCATTCCGTATTTTACGGTTGCTGGTGGATTATATTTGGAATCCCATATTTTAGACACAAAATTGGCAAATGTGATGATAAAGAAGGAATTCAGGATGGAGAACCATGAAACCGCAATCTCTGAAGATTCGGCAGTGAACTCACGGTACAGCATCCATAAGGCTAAACCCCATACTGCTGTAAAACAAATCACCTGAACTATATTGGAAAGTGGTGCTTTGCCAAAAGTCTTTTTGGTTAGCATGGTGACCGCATAGGTCACGAAAATTAATGGAACGATAGTCAATAAGCTATTGACCACATTGAAAATAGTCAGGGAATTTCCTGATAAACTTCTATCGACACTATCCCGAGCGAAAATGACCAAGGAAGAGGCACCTTGCTCAAAGGACATCCAAAAGAAGATCACAAAGAACGCAAAGATAATGACAGCAATCAATCGGTCTCGGACAACTTTTGTATATCTGGACAATCTTGAAATAACAACAAACAGGAAGATGATCAATGCTGCAAATATGGCAACATTTTGGCCAGCCATAGATCCCATCTGAAGACTTGAGAAGATATCAATGCCTGAAATCTTAGATAGTGGGTCATTGAATGCATAACCCAATCCTAGGATGGTCATGATAACAATCAGGAAGATATCTAATTTTGTAAATGGATTTGGTTTATCATCTGGATTTGCCAAGGCTGCAGCTTCAGCTTTTTCAGCTTTTATCTCTGCCGTTGGCTTATCTCCAACCTTTCCGAAGATTGGCTTGGCATACCAGAACTGTAATGTTCCTAAAAACATAAAGATACCTGCTAAACCAAAACCCCAATGCCAACCGACCTTTTCCCCTAAATAACCACAAAGCATCATACCAAAGAAAGCGCCTGAATTCACCCCCATATAGAATATGGTGTAGGCAGCATCTTTCTTCTGAGGGAACTTCTTGTACATCTCGGATAATATGGAGGTCATATTCGGCTTAAAGAATCCCGTACCGACAACCAATGCTCCGAGACCTAGATAAAGAAACAGCGGCGTATCAAAAGCCATGAACAGGTGCCCTAGGGTCATGATGGCAGCCCCGATAACGATGGCATATCGATACCCCAAATACTTATCGGCTAAAATACCACCAAATATGGGTGAGATATACAGCAACATGGCATAGGTACCATATAATGCACCGGCTTGGACTGGATCCCAACCCCATCCGGAAAATGGACTACCTGAAATAATTGCACTGGTTAAAAAATTGATAAGTAACACGCGCATTCCGTAGAAGGAAAAACGCTCCCACATTTCTGTGAAAAACAAAACAAATAAACCTGATGGGTGACCTAATACAAGGCTTCCATCGATTCCCTGTTTTTCTAATTCTTCTGAAAAAGAAGCATCTGAAGCTTGACTCATAAACTGTAATTTCAATCAAACGCTAAGTTTGAATTTGTAAAAATAAAAAAACTTTCAGGATTCCTTAGGATTCAATGCTAAGGTTAAATTTTCTTAAGGCCTCTAAGGGTCTATTATTTTGAATGAAAAAAGCCGAATGTTGTTAGGATTCGGCTTTTTATATTTGTTTCAAAAATTATTCAAAATGAATTAAAATCTTCAATTAGTGGATGCCGTGCATCATTTTCTTTAATTTACCATTAAAGATCAACAATAGGATAGCAACCAATATAGGAAGAGCTGCGATGATCAAGAAGAAAACTGTCATCGAGTAAGTTTCGGTAATCTTATCAATAAATGAACCGGTCATACCTGCGATAAAGTTTGCAATCGCAGAGGCAGTGAACCATAATCCAAATAACAAACCAGCAAATTTCTTAGGCGAAAGCTTACTTACATAAGAAAGACCTACCGGCGATACACATAATTCTCCAGTTGTATGAAAGAAATAGGCCAAGATTAACCAGATCATGCTCACTGAGGCTGTCTGCGCACCTGAAGGGATAGACATCGATCCATATGCCAAAGCAAGGAAACCTACGGCTACCAAGATCAATCCGAAAGCAAACTTCACTGGACCTGAAGGATTCCATACCTTTTCCCATAATTTAGAAAAGGAAGAAGCAAGCGTGATAATAAAGAAGGAGTTCAAGATCTGGAACCAAGAAACTGTAACTTCTGTCGTTTCAACAGAGAATTCCTTATTCACTTTCCAAATACCCAATGCCCAGATGATAGCAAAAGAGATGGCTGTAAAAATTACGGTCAAAGGATACTTGCTGAAAATCTGTTGTGATAATTTGAAAAGGACATATGTTACGATCAGGATCGGGAATATGGTCAAGGCTGCATCTACCCATTTAAAGATCTCACCGGTATCCCCATCAAGGACACGTTGGGTGTAGTTCTTTGCAAAAATGGTCATCGATCCACCGGCTTGCTCAAAGGCAAAGAAGAAAAAGATACTGGCAATCATCAATACGGCTACCACTACCAAACGGTCTCTAACCACGTTTTTAGGCGTATGGTCTTCTTCCTGAATGTTGTGGACATGTTCTTCTGGTGAATGAACAGTACCTGGTTTTTCACCGATTACACCAAAGATCTTTTGCGCGAAATAGAATTGGATCATACCGAAGAACATAAATACCCCAGCTAATCCAAATCCGTAATGCCAACCCTCTTTTTCACCGATATAACCACATAATAACATTCCTAAGAATGCACCTGAGTTAATACCCATGTAGAAAATTGTATAACCTGCATCTTTTTTCGCAGATGTATCTGGATATAACTGACCTACCATGGATGAAATATTTGGTTTGAATAGACCATTACCTAAGATCATCAAGACAAGTCCGACATAGAAAAAGGATTGCGAAGTCCCTTCGAGAGCCATTGAGGCATGACCTAGGGTCATGATTAAGGCACCTAAAAGGATGGCTTTACGGTAACCGGTCAACTTATCGGCAATCATCCCTCCTATTAATGGTGTCAAATAAACCAAGCCTGTATACCAAGCATACAATTCCATGGCTTCTTTATTGCTCCATCCCCAGCCTTGCTTAGAAATTTCAGTGATTAGGAATACGGTCAGAAGGGCTCTCATTCCGTAATAACTGAAACGCTCCCACATCTCAGTAAAGAATAGGACAAATAGACTTGCAGGATGTCCCATTACCATTTTGTCGTCAACTCCTTGTTTGGCAAGGTGCTGGACCAACTCTTGGTCTTTTTCTTGATTCATCGGTTATTGATATTTACGTTAATTAAGATTTTTTTAGAACAATATTTTTTACGGATAGCAAATTAACAAATTTTTATTTACAATTAATACTAAGTTAACAGGCCTATCGGTATTTAACATTCAATTGTTAAGATATCAATTTCAGCCAAAAGTTTAATCAATCCACTAAAGTCCTATTAATTTTTTTAATGAAAGATTTAAATGAAAACAATCCTTCTGTTGATATTTTTGAAACGCAACACAAATTAGAGCGTAAAAAAGGTAAAGAATCTATACTTTTTTAGAAATAAATTTATTTTTCTTGTTTTTAGAATTTCAATCAAAATCAAAAGGCAGTAACAGCGAATTCTCGGAAAATAAAAAATAAAATAGTTGTGTAAACAATTTATTACGATGCTACGACAAAATATGGAATTGGTTAAATCAAATAAAAAAGAGGCAAGAATATAAATCCTTGCCTCTTTCTATCATATTCTTGACTATTATTTGAATTTCTCCAATAAAGCCTTTGTTAATTTGATTCCTTCGTCTTCAGAAATCTTATCACCTTCAAATTCGATACCTACATAACCATTGTAGCCAGCGGATTTAACGATCTGCATCATTTTGGCATAGTCGATTCCCGTATCATTACCATTCGCATCGAAAGCATGAGATTTAGCACTTACGCCTTTAGCATACGGCATTAAGTCCTTAACCCCTTGATAGCGGTCGTACTCATAGAAGTTACCGAAATCTGGTAAACTACCACAGTTTTTCTTACCTACAGTTTTCAATACATCTGCCAACCAATCACCGTGGGAAGAAATTCCACCATGATTTTCAACGACTACAGATATCTTACCTTTTTTTCCATAATCAGCTAAGGTAGACAAGCTTTTAACCACTTGTTCCTTAACTTCTTCTTTAGTTCCTTCACCCGCAGCATTTACACGGATGGCATGACATCCTAGGAAATTAGCGGCATCGATCCATTTGTAATGGTTCTCTACAGCCTGCTTGCGTTTAGTTTCATCACGATCTCCTAGACTTCCTTCCCCGTCCACCATGATCAATACGTTTTTCACGCCATTGTCCTTAGCACGGTTATTCAAATCTTTTAAGTAAGTCATATCCTTAGCTTTATCCTTGAAGAATTGATTTACATATTCAACTCCATGGATACCAAAGTTTTTTGCTGTATACTCAGGAAAATCAATATTTTTCAAATCCCCTTTGAATAGTTTTTTATGTAAAGACCATTCCGCTAATGAAATTTGAAACCAGTCTTTCTTAGCAGCGAATACATCTAGCGAAGGTGCTAATGTTACTCCAGCTGTTACTAGACCTAAGTTTCTTAAAAACTCTCTTCTTGAACTCATGATTTTGTTATATAAAGTTATTAGATATTAGCCCATCCAGAAGTCAATACATCGACAAGATGCATGGTCTTAATGGGAAGTTGATTTTTTTCAATATAAGCCTGCAATTGCAATAAGCAGGACGAATCAGTAGATATAATATAATCCGCCTTGACATCCAGGGCGTTTTGAACTTTCTGTTCCGCCATGGCCGTCGATATTCCTTCAAATTTAACCGCAAAGGTACCACCGAAACCGCAGCATGTTTCCTGATCTCTCATTTCTACGATATCCAATCCACCTACATGGCTTAATAAGCGCCTTGGTTCATCCTTGATCTTGCACTCCCGTAATGCAGAACAGGAATCATGATAGACCGCTGTCCCGACTAATTCTGCCCCGAAGTATTCCTTCTGCAAAACATTGACCAAGAAATCACTGATTTCAAAAATATTGCGCTGTATGGCCCTGCACTTATTGTGCTCAATGGAATTGGTAAAAAGATCATCATAACCTCCCCTAACCATTCCCACACAGGATGCCGATGGACTGACGATGGGATGTTCTTCATGAAAGTCATTCAGGAACTTCTGGCCAATTTTCTTGGCATCATCCCAAAATCCGGCATTATATGCTGGTTGTCCACAACAGGTCTGATCGGTATTGTATATGACCTTGCAACCTGCCTTCTCCAATAGTTTCACGGTGTTAAAGGCTGTTTCAGGATATAATTGATCAATAAAACAAGGGATAAATAACTCTACTTTATGCATTAATCGCTTTCAATAATCTGTAATTTATTAAATTTTAAAACACGAAACAACAACAAAAACCCGATGATAAAATATACAGACAGGAACAATGCCGAATATCGAATGTTTTGCGTGATCTGTTCAATGATACCAAAGCTGAATAAGCCGATCACTATGGCTACCTTCTCCGAAACATCATAGAAACTAAAGAAGGATGTGGTATCTTCAATATGTTCTGGGATAAGCTTAGAATAGGTCGACCTAGACAAGGACTGTATCCCTCCCATCAATAATCCTACAGCAAAGGCCATTCCGTAAAATTGATATTCCGTAGTCATATAGAATGAGGCACAGCAAATCAGTATCCAAAAGAACACCACAACAAGCAAAACCTTGATGTTTCCAAACCTTTTGGCTGCAACAGACATGATGTATGCCCCACCAATTGCTACGATCTGTATCAATAAAATGGATGCAATCAGTTTACTTGCACCTAAATTCAACACTTTTTCTCCAAATGCCGCAGCAACGATCAATAGCGTCTGAATTCCCATGGAATAGAAAAAATAGGCCGGTAAAAAGGTCTTGATGGCTTCGATCTGTTTTATTTGTCCCAATACACTGCTGAATTCCTTCTTCACTTTCGTAAAGAAAGGCAAGCGCTCAGAACCTACAGTAGGTCTATTTCTTGGCAAGAATCGGAATGGAATCTGTGCGAACAGCAACCACCAAAGTCCCACCAATAGAAATGAAAATCTTGCAGGGAAAGAAGCATCGCTGATCCCAAACCACTCTGGTTTAAAAATAAACACGAAACAAATGATCTGAAGTGTCACACATCCAACATAGCCATAGGCAAATCCCTGTGCACTGACCCTATCCTGCTGATCTGGCGTAGCAATAATAGGCAGGTAGGAATTATTGAAGGCTACTCCGCCAATATAGCCCATAGCAGCTATTGCATAGCAGAAGATCCCCCATTCCAAGGTATTTATCTTAAAGAAAAACAATCCCATGCAGGCAATGGCACCGATATAGGTAAAGAGCTTCATGAAGAACTTACGCTTTCCTGCCGCATCAGAATATGCTGAAATAAACGGCAAGCCTAAAGCCATCAATAAATAAGCAATGGAAAGTGCGAAATTGGATAGTGCAGTATTAATGACCTCAATACCAAAAAAGGAAACCGTGTCATTGGTTTCCGGATTTTTTGTGATGGCCGTATAATATACTGGAAAAATGGTGGAGTTTATGACCAGATTATAGGCAGAATTGGCCCAATCGTACATGGACCATGATCTGATTAATCTTTTATCATTCTTCTTGAATATTTTCATAAGATTTGCTTATGCGAATATACCATTTGATTTTAGAACTGGTTTAAAAATTTTCGTAGATATGGGTAACTATCCGTACCATTTCCTTGCGAACTGGACTTGAACTCCCCAAGTAATTATTGTTCAGAAAAGAAAAAACATAGCGCTTACCTCGTTTGGTTATGATATAACCACTCTGACAGTGAACACTGTTGATTGTTCCTGTTTTAGCCCAAACAAAGGCCTTTCCTCCCGGTGTTGGGTAAACATTCTTTAGCGTGCCTTCTAATCCTCCTGCCGGAAATAAATATAGCTTGGCGTTCTCATCACGGACTTCATTACTGATCTGAAGCAAAACCTCCACCATACTCCTTGGTGTTATTTTATTGTAACTCGACAAACCGCTACCATCTCTCAATTCAATGCTATCACTTAATTTGCTGTAATAGGTGTCAGTCATATATTGGCGCAGGTCTTCTGTTTTGAAGCTATTGTATTTCAAGAAGGATGCAACCATGTTTAGTTGCTCAGCCAAAAAATTATCACTTGGAAGCATCATTTCACGCTCTACTGCTCTTTTTTCTACAGAATTATAGATCTTGAAATCTTGAGGCAGCTTCTGATTTACCAATCCGACATCCTTTTTCAAGGTATCCTGTAGCAATAGCACCAAAAGGCTATCACTAGGTCGGAAAGGTTTTTCATTGACATAATTCTTAGGCAAAGGAAGCTCATTGATTTCATAGCTGTTATTCTCCATTGCTCTATGTATTCTATATCGAGTTGTTGTATCAGATAGCTGCTTTACATCGCGTTCGAAATAGGTTGGGAATAATCTGAGTCTGCCATCAACCTCCCTAAACTGCACAACATTACCATAGATCGGAAAAGGAAACAGTTCTGGTTGGTAGTAGAATTCATAGTCTTCGATCGACCAACCGTTTCTGTAAGTTGGTTCTTGCGTAGGAGAACTTGAGTAGAATAGTTTTTTCTTGCTGTTTTTTAAGAAGTTATACACTCTTCCATTATCTAACCTTGGATGTAAGAAGCTAGGATCACCGGTTCCCCAGAAAATCAAGGAATCACCACGTTCAACATATGCAATCCCTGGGATAGAATCACCAATGAGCTTTAGGGAGGCAAATAAAGTGAAGACCTTGGTATTTGATGCTGGAGTAAAATGTTTGTCCTGATTATGGTTGTAAACAAAGCGTTGTTGATCGACATCGTAAAGACTAAAGCCGTAGTAATGCTTTGGTAAAACGGTTGATTTTTGGAATTCATCATTTAGGTTGAGGGTAGATTGCGCTTTGGTTGTCAAGCAGGCCAATAACCCCATTAGGATTAGTATGCTTCTCATATTGTAAACATAATCATTGTTTAGAATTTAAGGAAGTATGAAACAAAGATTTTATAGAAAAAGAGAAGGGCTGATCTTTCGACCAGCCCCATCTTCTTTTATTGAATTAACCTAATAGTTCTATTTTAAAGCACCGTTGCTACGGTCGATCTCTACCTGAGGAACAGGCCAGTATTCACTGTTTGCAGAGAAGGTTAAACCTTTGTATGCAGGCAGAAATGAACCTTCAAATGTTGAATAGCTTTCTAATACTGATTTAGCTACTCCCCAACGTACAAGGTCAAAGAAACGGTGTCCTTCCATTGCCAATTCGATGCGGCGCTCCGTTCTTACGGCAGTACGTGCATCAGCTTGGGATGCAAAGGCTGGATATGGCTTCACGTTATATGCTGCGGCATTGGCACCGGTTCCTGTTTTCTTTGCAGGAAGCGTAGCAGCACGCTTACGAACATCATTCACCAATTTCAAAGCTCCTGGAAGGTTATTTGCTTCAACCTCACATTCTGCAGCCATCAACCACACATCAGCTAAACGGATGATATTCACATCCAAACCGGTAAGGTAATTGGCTCCCGGAGCTGCATTGGTAGCAAATTGAGATACAGGGATCATGGTTTTGATGGTTACAAAAGGTCCAGCGTATTTAGCGTCACGGATCCATGCATTACCTGGCATAATTCCATAGTCCAAATATGAAACACCTCTACGACCAACGGTATAATCTAAACGCGGGTCGAATTTCAAGTTCACATCTAATACGTATGAATCTGTTGGGTTTTTCAAATCGGAAAGGTATGGAGTAGCACGGTAAGCGGTAGTTGATAATGGAAGACCATTGGCATCTACCTGGAATGAATTTACCAAATCAATAGTTGGTTGATAGAATCCACAACATCCTACTGGTGAACTTCCATACAGACCGGATAACATATCTCCTACGTTGGAGTTATCAGCAGCACCATTGGAATTGATGGCGTGTTTTGAAACCATCACCACTTCAGGTCCGTTTTCTTTCGTTACATCAAAGTTATTCCAGTAAGGCATGGTCGTGATATCCTTACCTGCCATAACCTCTTTAAACAAAGTCAATGCCTGAGCGTATTTCTTTTGGTATAGATAAAGCTTACCTAAATATGCTTTTGCAGCATTTTTGTCCATACGACCAAACTCATCTTTGATTTTGGTAGCTGGCAAATTAGCGACCGCAAATTTGAAGTCCTCTTCAATAGCCGGAGTAATATCCTTGTCATTTGGAATGGTCTGTGCTTCAGCAGTAGTCGTTGCTTCGGTAATGATTGGGACATTTCTAAAGATCCTCCATAGGAAGAAGTTGTAATGGCCTCTCAACATTTTTGCCTCAGCTTCGATTTCCTTAGCTCGCTCGGCAGAGATTTCCTTTGGCCCCGCTTGATCCGCTGCAAGTAACTTCAAAGTATTGTTACAGCGTAAAATCCCTTCAAAGTATACTTGCCACATTTGGGACAGGTTGTCATTTGTACTGATCGCATTATAGGTTTCGATCATGTTCATTGGTGTCTGGTCGGTAAGCTCCGAACCTTTGTGTGCATTGTCTGAAGCAACTTCACCAAATAGCCACTGGCTAGGTGCAGAAGCATAGTTGCCCCAAGTGCCACTTACATTACCATTTAAGATACTGTATGCACCGATCAGCGCACCTTCCACACCATCTTTATTCCCTACCTGAGGCTCAGACAACTGGCCTTGAGGTAATTTCTGTAAAAATTCTTTTCCACAGGAAGTAACAAGTAGCATTCCCGCGCCTAAAAGAATCATTAATTTATTTCGTTTCATGATTGTTCTATTTAATATTCTCTACCTACTAAAATCCTAAATTAAGTCCAAATGTGTACTGACGAGCCTGTGGATATACCCCAAAGTCAACACCCAATGCTGGGTAGGCAGATGGAGTAGCTGAAACCTCAGGATCTAAGCCTTCGTATTTGGTAATCGTGAATAAGTTGGTAACACCTAAATATAATCTTAACCTATTGAATGTAGTGTTCTCACCAAATAGCTTTTTAGTTGGTAAGTTATATCCAATTTGGAAATTCTTAAGCTTCAAGAAACTACCATCCTGTACATAATAAGAGGATGTTGCGTATTCCATCGCACTTGTTTTGTCAGCTGGATTAGGTAGAGATGGGATATTGCTACCTTTGTTTGATTCACTCCATGCATCTAATACCCTTACGCTCTTTTGTCCGCGGAATACCCCGAAGTCTGTAAAGTAACGAGTAGCTTCATACAGGTCATTTCCTTGGGAACCATAGAAGTATAACAATACGTCAAAGTTTTTGTAAGCAGCGTTAATATTCAATGAATAAGTGAAGTCTGGGTGTGGATTACCAATAATTGTTCTATCACCTGGGTCGATCTCACCGTTTCCATTTATGTCTGCATATTTCAAACCTCCTGGTCTTGCATCATCATATGAAGGTGAATTATTTACATCATCCACACTTTGATAGATACCGGTTACTTGATAACCATAGAATGAACCGAATGGCTGACCTTTCTGTAAGATTGAAGTTTCCATAGAACGGAAGGCACCGTAGTTAACCTGTGATACGGTTGGAGCTAATGCAACCACTTCGTTTTTATAGTTTGAGAAATTAGCAGCTAAATCCAAAGTAAATGGTTTCTCTTGTCTGTGTCCATAGTGGTAGCCCAAAGAGAACTCAAATCCTTTATTGCTCATATCACCGATATTTTGGTACGGAGAGGCAGCTCTACCTGCAGCAGCAGCTGGAAGTGGAACCAAGAACAACATATCAGTTGTTTTCTTGTCAAACCAGTCGATCGATCCGTCTAAATCACCGTTCAATACCGTGAAGTCCAAACCTACGTTCAATGATTTAACCTGCTCCCATTTAATATCTGGGTTAGAGTAAGAGTTTTGCCAGATACCATTCACTACACCATTATTGATCGGGTATGAAGATTCTGTCAAGGAAGCTAAATATCTGTTCAAATACTGGAATCCTGGGATACGTTGGTTACCTGTCACCCCGTAACCTGCACGAAGTTTTAAGTCAGTTAACCATTCTGCGCTTTTAGCAAACTCCTCTTGAGAAATACGCCATGCAGCACTTACCCCTGGGAATACCCCGTATAAATGGTTTTCACCGAAATTGGATGAACCATCACGACGAGCAATTAAACTCAATAAATAACGGTCTTTGTAAGCATAGTCTGCTTTTCCCATCAATGAGAACATACTTCCAATTGAACCTGAACCATTATTGTTGAAGTTCGAACTACCTGCATTTAGATATAAATAGTCTAAACTGTTCATGATAAAATAACCATTCCTACTTCCATCAATACCGCGGTTTCGGTTTTTGATGGCCTCAGTACCTACCATTACGTTAAGACTATGATCTTCACCTAGATTAGGTTTGTAGTTTAACGTATTGGTCCAAGTCCATTCTGTGGTATATCCATGGTATTCACTCATACCGTTATTGAAACTACCTTCAGAGAACTCTGGGTTTGGATAAGTGTAACTTACGCCATTGTAGTTTTCATATCTCAAACCGAAGTTAGAGCGTAATGTCAAACCATCGATGATGTCGTACTCTGCAAATGCATTACCGAAGAAGAAATTCGAACGGTTCATGTTATCCTTAGCGCGATAAGCTAAAGCCACTGGGTTTTCACCGTTTCCTAAATCCTTACCAAATGAACCCGCAAAGTTTCCACCCTCATCATACACTGGGATAATGTTCTGGATACGGTAAGCGAATCCCAATACAGATCCTTCTCCCTGATAACCACCCGCAGTATTTGGGTTAACACCCATACCATGACCTTCTGTATAAGCATAAGAAAGATTTTCACCAAATCTTAGTTTCTTATTGAATGCATTGAATTGGGTATTGGTCCTTACGTTATAACGACGGAAACCGGTATGAATAATACTACCTCTTTGATCAAGGTAGCCTCCTGAGAAAGCATATTGAGAAGTTTCATTTCCTCCCGTGGCAGCTAATTGATACGATTGGATTGGAGCAGTTTGCGATAATTCATCAAACCACTTTGTACCTGCTTTATTGGCTTTAGTAATTTGATAGAACGATGCACGATCTTTAGCAAAATAATTGTACTTGTTCATGTCCGCATCTGCTGCTGTCACATCCCAGTTGGTTTTAGAACCGGCCAATAGATAGTCAGGAAGCTGTAAACTCGTTCCATTGAATTTATTGTCGATATCCAAAATCTGCTGAGGAGTCAGCATCTTGGGAAAGGAGCCCTTGTTTGGAATACCTGCGCCTGCATAGGCATCTAAGGTGATTTTGGTACTTCCTTCTTTTCCAGATTTGGTCGTCACGATTACAACCCCGTTGTTCGCACGGGCACCGTAGATTGAAGCTGCAGAAGCATCCTTCAACACCTGCATACTTTCAATATCATTTTGGTTCAACCAGCTCAACTTGCCTTCATAAGGTACTCCATCGATGATGTACAGTGGTTCGTTGTTGTTAATGGTTGAATAACCACGGATACGGATTTGAGGAGTTGAACCTGGAGCACCGTCATTGACAATCTGAACCCCTGTTGCACGTCCTTGCAAAGCTTCAACGGCACTACCTGCAGGTTGAGACTTCAATTCCGACACGTTTACAACTGCAACGGATCCTGTCAAATCTTTCTTCCTTTGCGTACCATAACCAGTTACAACCACTTCTTCCAGATTACTGCTATCTTCTGTAAGCGTAATGGTAATGGGTTGAGTGGTAGAGCTGATCGTGTAACGAGCAGAAGCAAAACCTACATAGGAAATGATTAGGACATCGTTTGCTTGCGCATCGATTTCAAAATTTCCAGAAGCATCTGATGAGGTACTCGACGTCTTGCCGACGATTTTAATGGTAGCTCCAGCAATTGGCTCTTGAGTTGCCTGGTTAATAATCTTACCTTTTACTGGACTTTGCATCGCATATAATGGATGCATAGCGATTTTATTCCAAATTGAAACTTCTGATGCGGAGACACTGCTCATCGCGAGCACGCCCATTGAAATCAGAAGTCCATTTTTTAGCAGTCTTTTGGGAATAAAAGAATTGCTATGGAACTTCATTGATCTTCCCATAATAGAATTTGTTAGTTAGTTTGTTAAATTATTAGTTCAATGATGCAATAAATCTTAATCTCAAGGCATAGCAAAGCCATGAATTAAATATTTATTATTTAAAGCCATAGAAATCCCATTTATGGAATTTCTATCTTCCTAAAAAGAAATGTAGTCTTTTAAGTTATTTTGGTTTACTAATTGGATTTAAGTACTCGTGTGTCATAAGCTGTTAGTTAAAGTTATTTAGTTTATTAAAGTTATCGGTATTTATGGCACTTTCCCTTTCAATTCACCCCCTCTGCTTAATGTTAACAAAGTGTACATCAAACACTTTTAAATTTCTGCTGTACTTTTCCTTCATATAAAAATGGAATAATACAATATTAACAGGAATTGATTTTGTTTAGAATTAAGTTTACAATTAGAACTAATTTATGAATAATTTTTAATAAACAAGACTTTTCCGCAACAATTTATTTACAATAAAAAAAGGAGGTAAAATACCTCCTTTTTATTATCATTTATTGAGAATCAATTAATAACCTAAAACATATTTTAGGCCTCCCACGAGCTGTTTTTGGAAGTTCGGTTCGTATAAAGATTCCTTCGTATGTCCTAAGCCTGTGTAAAAGACTTTTATTCCTTCAAACTTCTGGTACCAAGCTATGGGATGAAAATCACCCATTTTTCCATTTTCATAGGATTTCTCATCGATGGTCATCAAGATCTTAAGATCAGGTTTTACTTTGGAGAAGTCATACCATTCGTCCTTATGCATCCATACCTTTGGCAAATGCTTTGTAGCCAAATGTTTCCTGTTCTTTACATCAATTTTCGCTTCTTGCACAGCAGGATGGCTGGCAAAATATGCTCCTACTAAATTATTGTACCATGGCCATTCGTGTTCTGTATCTGTCGCTGCATGAACACCCATAAAACCTTTACCAGATTTCAAGAAATTCTGGAAAGCTACCTTTTGTTGCTCATCTAAGATGGTACCGGTGGTACTAAAGAACAAAACAGCATCAAAATCCTTTAATGAATCCGCTAGAAAGACATTTGCATCCTCCGTATGAAACATTCCGATGTTTTCATCCTTCAACAATTTGGTCAGGACCTTCACTCCTTCTTCAATGTTGTCATGCCTAAAACCTGCTGTCTTGGTAAAAACTAAAACTTTCTTTGGCTTTACAATTCCTGAAGCAAAAGTAAAACAGATACTTAAACAACAGACTAGGGTCAGTATGCAAATTCTTTTCATTTGATTTATTTGGTTTTTGATTGATAAAAATCTAGACTCTCAATGATGGAATCCTCTTCTACATATTTATTGAAGTCGCAATCTCCTATTTTTCTTAACAGCGCAAATCCAAGTTTATTGCCTTCATTCTTCTTATCATTCTTCATCAATGCCAATAACTCAGGATAAACTGCTGAATTTAAATTGTATTTAGGATAGATTGACAATAGGTAATTGACTATCTCATCCAATTCGGCTTTATCCAAATTGTTAACCTTATGTGAAAGATAAGCTTCACAGATCATTCCAATAGCAATTGCCTCTCCATGTAATAATGGATTTACATCAGTTACCAAGGAATATCCTTCAATAGCGTGTCCTATCGTATGTCCAAAATTCAAGATCTTCCTTAAGCCTTTTTCAGTAGGATCTTCTAGAACAACTTTATTCTTAATGACAACAGAATCGTACACCATACCTTCAGGTATAACAGGCAAACTAACTGTTTTGCAACGGCTAAATAAATCTTTATCCTGGATCAAACCATGCTTGATGACCTCAGCAAATCCCGAAAGGACCTGACGGTCATCTAATGTTTCAAGAAATTTATAGGATATAAACACAGCCTTTGGTTGGCTGAACGTACCTATTATGTTTTTTACATTATCCAAGTCTATCCCAGTCTTACCACCCACGGAGGCATCAACTTGAGAAAGCAAAGTTGTAGGAACATTTAAAAAATCAATACCTCGTTTATAGGTAGAAGCGGCAAATCCGCCCATATCGGTTACTACTCCACCGCCTAAGTTTAGCATGAGGGCTTTTCGATCGGCGCCAAAGTCCAACATGGTTTTCCAAACACCTATACAGAAGTCTATGTTCTTGTTCTCTTCTCCTGGATCTACCTCAATAATATCATAATCAACAATATCAGGTATGGCAGCCTGAATGACAGGTAAACAATGATCATTCGTGTTTCGATCTACGAGAATCAAGAGTTGCGAATAATCATGATCAATGAGAAAGGACTGCAGTTCATCTAACTCATCATCGAATACGACTTCGTATCCTAAACTATTAATCTTCTTCATATATAATTTCTACCTAAAGATAGATTTTTTTATTGAATGTAATTGGATTTTTAAAACTGTAAACAGATATTTTACAGAGCTTAAGAATTATTGAACTTTCACTTTATTCCCATCGAATTCCACGATATCTCCTACCTTAACTTTTAATCTTTTCCTGTAATCGACTTGGCCATTGTACTTTACAAGTCCTTCTTCCACCACCCATTGAGCCATGGCACCATGCTCAACCCAGTTCATGACTTTCAATAATTGGATCAATTGGATATAGTCCCCTTCTAATGTAAACGTTTGCATAAACAAAAGTAATTTTAATTGACAGGATTTACATTATAACTATGTTTTTAATTCATAAAAAAAGCCTAATTTTACCAACATCAAATTAAAGTAATATGGACATAGCTTCACCCTTAAAGCTTGACTTTAACAACACCGAAATTGCCTTTCAAGGCAAAAGCGACAAAGACCTTAACAAAGCGTATTGGTTATTTAAAATGGTCGCGAGCAATACCCTAATTAAGATAGGGACACCAATTACAAACTTTTCGTTGAATATCGGATTACCGATTCAAGGCATTATCAAAAACACTATCTACAAACAGTTCTGTGGAGGAGAAAGTATCCAAGATTGCCAAACCGCAATCCAAGACCTTGGTAAAGGTCATGTAACTACTATCCTTGACTATTCTGTGGAAGGCGAAGACTCGGAAGAAAGCTTCGATGCATGCTGCGCTGAAATCCTCAGGACCGTAGAAGCTGCTAAAGCAAACCCTCTGATCTCCTTCTGTGTGTTCAAACCTACTGGTTTGGGAAGATTTGACCTATTGGCCAAAATCGATGCTAAAGAATCACTTTCCCCTGAAGAACAAGCGGAATACAAACGCCTGATGGAGAGATGTGACCGTATCTGTAAAGCTTGTTATGATAACGACATCCGCGTGCTTATCGATGCTGAACACTCCTGGATCCAGGATACCATTGATGATATTGCTAGAGAAATGATGGAAAAATACAATTCGGAAAGCCCGATTGTATATAATACCTATCAAATGTACCGTCATGACAAATTAGCTTCCCTTAAAGCTGATTTTGCCTATGCTAAAACTCAAGGTTTCCACCTTGGTGCCAAACTTGTTCGCGGTGCCTACATGGAAATTGAAAGAGAAAGGGCAAAAGAGAACAATTACCCTTCCCCGATCCAACCTAACAAAAAAGCATCTGATACCGATTACAATGCCGCTGTGGACTTCTGTCTTGAAAACATTGATACAGTCGGCCTGATGGCAGGTACGCACAATGAGGAAAGCTGCAGGTTATTGGCTAATGAACTTGAAAAAAGAAACATCCCTCAC
The DNA here is from genome assembly GCF_024296865.1 of Sphingobacterium sp. LZ7M1. Classification (GTDB taxonomy): domain Bacteria; phylum Bacteroidota; class Bacteroidia; order Sphingobacteriales; family Sphingobacteriaceae; genus Sphingobacterium. The sequence continues at coordinate 2,509,052 of NZ_CP101134.1, forward strand.
AATCTTCCTAACGTGTTTTTCGCACAACTTTTAGGAATGTCGGACAACCTTTCTTTCAATTTGGCTGCTGCAGGTTACAATGTGGCTAAATATATGCCATACGGACCGGTAAAATCAGTAATGCCTTATCTGTTCCGTCGCGCTCAGGAAAACACCTCCGTAGGTGGACAGACTGGACGTGAGTTGAGCTTAATCATGAAAGAGCTGAAACGTCGTAAATCTGAAAAATAAGATTAACACGCATACCTTGATTCAAGGTATGACCATAAAATGATCACGAAAGTCTCCAATTCATGGAGACTTTCTTATTTTTGCGGCATGACGGAAGAAAATTATCAGAAATACCTTAAACTAAAAGAAATCGCATCCCCTTTCAAAGCATTACTGTTTGACGTCGATGGCACCCTAGCAGATAATATGCATGCCCATAAAGCTGCTTATGTAGAAACTGCCAAGGAACACGGCATTCTATTGAACCCCGATCTGATCGATGAAACGGCAGGATGGCCTACAGTGCATGTGGCAGATGAAATCTCTTCCCGTTATCAGGTTCCTTTGGATAGAATTGAATTTGCAAAACGAAAGTCTGCCATCTTTATTGAACATTTTATTCAAAAGACACAACCCGTAGAATTTGTCAGACAGGTCCTTTATGATTTTGCTGAATCAAGAAAAATTGGGATTGTTTCTGGTGGAAGCCGCTCTACCCTCAACATTACTTTGGATGTCATTAACGTAGTCGGAAGATATGAGACTTTGGTCTGTGCAGGCGACACGCCTGAAGGTAAACCTTCTCCTCAACCTTTTTTATTGGCTGCGGAACACTTAAATGTCAATCCAAGCGACTGCTTGGTCTTTGAAGACGGTGATCCTGGAGTACAAGGAGCAATTTCTGCTGGAATGGCTTGGGTCCGTATCGACCAACTGTAGCCTAGAAGTTAGTGATGATCCTTATACCACCGTTGGTATAATTCATATCTGCTCTTTTAAAACTGCCTACAGGCATTTTAAAATAAGGCTCAACCGAAAGATTGATGTTTTTGTTCATCTTCATTTCTTTACCGATGGAGAAATTGACAAAACCACCAAATCCATTGCTGCTCACGTTTTCATCCTCCGTCTTGATTGCTCTGGAAACCTGCTTAACAGCCGTTTTTACATCCGCCTCACTCTCAGGAAGACCATTGCCAAACAATTCAGTATTGGCATTCTCTACATAATGTGCATATCTGTTCTGATTGAATACAGCGGCATAAGTTATACCAGAGGAAGCATAAAACCCAGACTTAGACTTTACCCGAACATCCAAGGGAACTTCCAATGCTTGGACATTTCCCGAAATTGCATTTACATTCGGTAGAATGATGGCATTACTGCTTGCAAAATTCTGGGTCAGACCGTTAGCCGTAATTTTCTGCAAGGCATCTTTACTGGCCACAACAGGAGTTTCTGAATTCGCCACTGGATCTTTCATTTGAGAAACATCATAGCGATTGTAAGCCAATCCAGTCCTAACACTTACATTCTTATTGATATTATAGGCTAACAACATCCCGCCTCCAAAATTGAACCGTTCATTGGTGGAATTCGGAGAAACGAAAAGCCCTAAATCAAACTTCTCCCTAAAATTGAATTTCCTATTTTTTATTAAGGGCTCAGCACCATTCTTTGCCTCTTGGGCTTGATATGCCAATTCGCTATTGACATTATTTTCCCTGAAACCTCTCAGGTCGTTATCCATTTCAATCTTCGCTCTTTTATTGGATAGATTATAGGAATGAAGTGCATTAGGGATCTGGATACCGCTCGGATAGATACCATCATTTGAATAATTGGATATCAATCCCAGGTCCTGGTAACCTCTAATCTCTGCATTAGCATCCTCACCTCCCGCTTGAGCTATTAGGCCATTCCCTTGTACAGAAGTATTCAAATCAGATTGACTTGCAATTAAATTACCTTGAGAACCAATTACACTTTCATCCTGACCGCTTACAACATCCTGGTCACCGCCGTTATCTTGAAAACCGGTTTCATTGTCTACAACAGGATCTTGGTTAGCGGTAATTTGATTATCAATATTGTTAGAGGTATTTTCCGGCCAATACATAACCGTTCCAATTCCCAACAATAAAATTGCCGCAGCGCTGGCAGCCCAATAGAAAGTTTTGTTCCTTTTAACCGGGGCAGCACCATATCGACTCTGAAAATTCTCCCATGCACCTTCCTTATACGGAAGTTCCTCCATGGATTTCATCTTTTCGACGATCTGTTCGACAATATCTTTTTTATTCTTCTCTTCCATTATCTAAACGAATCAGGATTTAATATTTTCTAAATCAATTTGACTCAAATACAATTTGCGCAACTTTTGCTTCGCTCTTGTCAAATAAGTCCTGGAAGTACTCTCTGGGATTCCCAGTTCCTTCCCTATCTCCTCATGCGAATAACCTTCAATTTCATACAGGTTGAAGATCGATCGCTGAATATCTGGCAACTGCTGTATCAAGGAAAGCATATCCTCATATTCCAACCTGCTTCCATTATCTACGGAATAATGTAAGGTATCACTACTGCTCAAATCGTCCAGCATATACATCTGCTTCCGAACCCGCAGGGCATCGATCGACGTATTAACTGCGATCCTCGCTATCCAAGACTTAAAAGTCTTCTCTAAAACATTGGGATCTTCATGCAATGAAAAGGTCCCGATCTTATTGAAGGCTTTCACAAAACATTCATTGGCCAGCTCCTCAGCCTCCATTTCATGCTTCATATAGCGGATCACGATAGCCATCACATAACCATAGAATTTCTTGTATAGAAAGGATTTACTCTTCTCAGAATTAGACATAGCACATTGCTCCAAAGCTGTCCTTAGGTTCAATGCTGTACTGTTACTGAGATATTTCCTTAAAATTCCCACCTATGTCTTCTCTAATCTTCTGTAATTAAAAAAACTATAGATGAAGCTAAGCTTTATTCATACAAATCCTGCTATAAATATTCTATATTAGGATAACGATATAAAACAATTCCATGCTACAGTTGGTATAAAATAATGATAAAGGTCATTAATTCCTTGCCCATTATTTGGTAAATTTAACAAACACAAAATTAACGACTATGAGAGCCATCTTATTTCCTACAGATTTTTCCGAAATCGCCAATAATGCGTTCCTCTATGCATTACATATTGCCAAATCGATTGATGCCAAGATTTATGTGCTATACTCCTATCTAGAGCCGGTCCTTTCCGCAACGCACGGTGGACAACCGGAACTTTTAGGAGAAGTCTATCAGACCATTGAGCTCAACCAATTCGAAGTCTATAAAAAGAAAACCCAAAAACTCCGAGAGATCGCTTCCGAGATCGGGATGCAAGAAGTTGAATTAGTTTTTCTTTTTGAAGAAGGGCCGGTCGCTTCAGTGGTAAAAAGCATTGTAGAACGCGAAAAGATCCATTTGGTGGTTATGGGAACACATGGTGAATCTGGATTTCTTTCCAAATTAATCGGAACCAATACCGTAAGTGTTATCAAGTCTATCCAAAACCCAGTTCTTGCTGTCCCTCCACATGCTAAATATCAAGGTATCAAGCGCACTGTCTTCACGACTCTATTCCGTGAAAAGGACAAATCCGCGTTGAAGGAAATGCTCATCATGGCAAAAGCTGTGGATGCTAAAATCGAATGCTTACACGTGATGCACAATGATAAAGTGGCCGATGTACTATTGCAGACGGAAGCTTGGCAAAAGGAATTTCCACAAGAAAACATTAATTATGTTCTCCTGGATGAGGTTGAAAGCATAGAAAATACCATTGCAAATTATATCCTTGAAAACAATATTGATATATTTGGTGTCGTTAAGAGAAACCGAAGCTTCTTTGATCGCCTATTCAACAGCAGCATCAGCAATAACCTTGCTCTGCATTCAAAGGTGCCAATATTGGTTTTTCATGAAGAAAAATAAACATGCAGCAGGTCATTAAAAAATTAGAATCATTAAATCGTATCAACGATAAAGCAGAGAAATTCACAGAGATAACAGATGAAAACTTTGTCGAACATGGAATTCTATTCTTTATCCCACTCGAAAAATATGAAGTAAAAGTTCTGATCCCTGCACCGCACCATAAAAGCCTTTTCCAAAACGGTACACCAACCTTTAAACAGGTACTGAACCATAAAGAGGCGATGATGCTCAAATAGAAAAAAAATAGAAAAACAAAAAAGAGGGTATCAATTGATACCCTCTTTTTGAGCCTCCTATCGGAATCGAACCAATGACCTACTGATTACAAGTCAGTTGCTCTACCAGCTGAGCTAAGGAGGCATTTCCCTTAAAAGCGATGCAAATATGTGAACTTCATATCAATTTTACAAATCTTTTGAACTCCTTCATTCTTACAAAAACTCTAACTAAATGACCTACAAGCCATTATTTTCACAAAAACTAATTACTGTATGTCTTTTTGGCATATGTATTTAAACTTAACTGTCAATATTACAGTAAAATAACTAAAAACACTGTAGGCATTCCTTTTGTTAACCTAATATTACATATAGCGAAACTACATATGAACTTTAACAACTTTACAATCAAAGCCCAAGAGGCAATACAAAAAGCTTCAGAAATTGCATCTGGCCATCAGCAACAAGCGATCGAGCCAGCGCATATCATGAAAGCCTTATTATCAGTAGATGAAAATGTCATTTCCCATTTACTCAAGAAACTAAACGTCAATATCAGCTACCTGAGCCAAGAGGTCGATAAAATTATCGAATCCTACCCTAAGGTAAGCGGAAGCAATGTTTATCTAAGCAACTCCGCTACCGCTGTATTACAGAAAGCGCAGAGCTTTTTGAAGGAATTTAACGATGAGTTCGTCTCCATTGAGCATATCCTGTTAGGACTATTGCTATCCGGCGACAAGGTTGCCAGCCTATTGAAAGACCAAGGAGTCACTGAAAAAGACCTAAAAACCGCAATAAAAGAATTGAGGGGAAATTCAAGGGTAACTGACCAAAATGCCGAAGCAACCTACAATGCATTGAACAAATATGCTAGGAATCTTAATGAATATGCTGAATCTGGCAAACTCGACCCTGTAATCGGTCGCGATGAAGAAATCAGACGCGTCATGCAGATCTTATCCCGTAGGACAAAGAACAATCCGATCTTGGTTGGTGAGCCCGGAGTAGGTAAAACAGCGATTGCCGAAGGTATTGCCTACCGAATCATAAAAGGCGATGCTCCTGAAAACTTGAAGACCAAAACCGTATTCTCTTTGGATATGGGTGCATTGGTTGCCGGTGCGAAATATAAGGGTGAATTCGAAGAACGCCTAAAGGCTGTAGTTAAGGAAGTATCGGACAGCGACGGTGAAATCATCCTGTTCATTGATGAGATCCACACCTTAGTTGGTGCTGGTGGCGGTGAGGGCGCTATGGATGCTGCAAACATCCTGAAACCTGCATTGGCGCGTGGTGAGTTGAGGACAATCGGTGCAACGACACTAAACGAGTATCAAAAGTATTTCGAAAAGGACAAAGCCTTAGAGCGTAGGTTCCAGAAAGTGATGGTGGAAGAACCAGATACCCAAGATGCAATCTCTATCCTACGTGGTATCAAGGAACGTTACGAAACCCACCACAAAGTTAGGATCCTGGATGAGGCTATCATTTCGGCTGTAGAACTCTCACAAAGATACATTACGGACCGTTTCTTACCAGACAAGGCCATTGACCTAGTCGATGAGGCAGCGTCCAAATTGAGGCTCGAAATGGACTCAGTTCCGGTTGTGGTCGATGAACTGGAACGAAGGATCATGCAATTGGAAATTGAAAGAGAAGCGATCAAGCGTGAAAAAGACGAGAAGAAAATCTCTGAACTTTCAGAAACCATCGCCAACCTTTCCAATGAACGAGATTCATTAAGGGCTAAGTGGCAATCTGAAAAGACCTTGGTGGACCAGGTCAACGCGGAGGCTCAAAACATAGAAAACTACAAACTGGAAGCTGAACAGGCTGAACGTGCGGGCGACTACGGAAAGGTTGCAGAATTAAGGTACGGTAAGATCAAGGAAGCTCAGGACAAAGTGGATGCTTTGAAAAAAGAACTTTCAGAGAAACAAGACAGCAGCCGTATGCTTAAGGAAGAAGTAACTTCCGAAGATATCGCTGATGTGGTTTCAAAATGGACCGGTATCCCTGTCAGTAAAATGATTCAATCCGAAAGGGAAAAACTATTGAACCTGGAAGAAGAATTACATAAGCGTGTCGCAGGACAAGATGAGGCTATTGAAGCTATTGCTGATGCGATCCGTAGATCAAGGGCCGGATTGAGTGATGCTAAACGCCCAATCGGTTCCTTTATTTTCCTTGGTACAACAGGGGTCGGTAAAACCGAACTTGCAAAAGCCTTGGCAGAATATCTGTTCGATGACGAACAGGCCATGATCCGGATCGATATGTCGGAGTACCAAGAAAGACATGCCGTATCGCGTTTGATCGGAGCGCCTCCAGGATACGTGGGTTATGACGAAGGCGGACAGTTAACCGAAGCCGTACGTCGTAGACCATACTCAGTGGTGCTATTAGATGAAATCGAAAAAGCACACCCGGATGTATTCAATATCCTATTACAAGTATTGGATGATGGCCATTTGACAGACAACAAAGGCCGTGTAGTAAACTTTAAGAACACCATCATCATCATGACCTCCAATACCGGTTCTCATATTATCCAAGAGAATTTCTCTAAATTGAATGATGAGAACAGAGGAGAAGTCGTAGCGAAAACAAAGGATGAAGTCCTTGATCTATTGCAAAAATCTATCCGTCCAGAGTTCTTGAACCGTATTGATGAGGTGATCATGTTTACTCCGCTGTCCAGAACAGAAATTGGTGATATCGTTAGGATGCAATTTAACAGGGTTGAAAAACAACTTGCTGAACAAAACATCTTCCTAACAGCTTCTGACGAAGCCCTAGATTGGTTAGCACAATTAGGATACGACCCTGTCTATGGTGCAAGACCATTGAAACGTGTCATCCAAAAAAGAATCCTCAACGAACTCTCTAAAGAGATACTATCAGGAAAAATATCCAGAGATTCCGTAATCAAACTGGATGCATTTGATGGAAAATTCGTCTTCCTCAACAAGAATGAGGAATAAATAAAAAGAACTCCTGAACTGATTTAGCTCAGGAGTTCTTTTTTATTTAGATATGAGTATTGAGATATGAGTATTTAGATATGAGTATTTAGATATGAGTATTTAGATATGAGTATTGAGATATCAAACGTGCCACAATTTCTAAATCTCTCGTTTAATAACTAAAAATCCCTTTCTACTATCTCACATCTCAAATCTCACATCTCAAATCCCATCAGAAAACACAAACCTGATTTCATCTCTAAGATTATATTTCGAAGCCATTACTTCGCCATAAGCACCTGCAGTACGGATAGCGATCAGATCTCCACGTTCTGAAACAGGAAGTGTTACTTCTTTTCCAAAACAATCTGAGCTCTCACAGATTGGCCCAACCACATCGTAGTTCAATTTTTCAATACCCTCGTTTTTGCCTAATTTTTCGATTTTATGGAATGCCTGGTACAATGCTGGACGCATAAGCTCGGTCATACCTGCATCAAGGATCAAAAAGTTTTTCTTAACCCCGCTTTTAGTGTACAATACCCTGCTCAACAAAGTTCCTGCTTGTGCTACCAAAGCACGGCCCAGTTCAAAATGCACCTCTTGTTGCGGAGTTCTTTCCAGAAACTTATCGAATACATCAAAATAAGCTTCAAAGTCAGCAAAAGGATGGGCATCTGGTTCATGATAATCCACGCCTAGCCCACCACCTACGTTCAATACTTTAATGGTAGTTCCGCGCTCTTCAAACCAATTCTTCCACTCATTTACCTTTACACAAAGACTCTTGAACACATTGATATCGGTAATCTGCGAACCTACATGGAAATGCAGACCCAACAGATCAATATGATCACATTCCCTTAATACGGAAGCCGCCTTTTCCAATTCAGAATTGGGCACACCAAATTTATTTTCATCTAAACCGGTGGTGATATAATGGTGCGTATGGGCATCTACATTCGGATTAATGCGCAACGAAACTTGAGCCTTAACGTTCTGTTTAGCCGCCAATTCATTGATTACCAATAGCTCTTGGATAGATTCCACATTAAAAGCAAAAATATGATGCCTTAATGCCAAATTAATCTCCTTGTCGGATTTTCCAACACCAGCGAAGGTAATCTGATTGGCAGGAAAACCAGAATCAATTGATTTTTGAACCTCATTTCCACTTACACAATCCGCACCAAAGCCTTTAGATTGGATTAAATCTAAAATCCTGTCATTAAAGTTAGCTTTTAGTGCATAATGAACATGAAATCCTCTTTTATCAGCTGCCGCCTTGGCCCTGTCCAATGTTTCATTCAACAGGTCCAGATCATAGTAATAAAATGGAGTTTCAAATTCGTTTAAACGTCCTAAATCAATTTGATTGATGTTCATTCTCTTTAAAAAATTCTATTATGTAACGACCTTAATGCTTCTACCTTGTGCTCAGAATCCAAAAGCATGGAGACATTGTAATCTGAACCTCCATAAGAAACCATGCGCAATGGCAAATGTTTCACTGCATCTAAAACTCGCGCAGCATAACCATGTGTATTAGCTCCAAAATCACCCACCACACAGATGATCGTTTGATTTCTATCGACACTTACATTTCCAAAATCTTCCACTTCACGGATGATATCATCTAAATTTTTGGTATCATCAATTGTCAAGGATACAGCCACCTCTGAAGTGGTAATCATATCGATTGGCGTTTTATAACGTTCAAAAATTTCAAAGATCTTTCTCAGGAAACCATATGCTAACAACATTCTTGATGAATGGATATGGATTGCCGTAATATCATCTTTCGCTGCAACCGCACGGATCGACCCTTTCTGTCCACCGTTTTTAGAAATAAAGGTTCCAAAAGCTTGGGGGTCCATCGTGTTCAACAATCGAACTGGCACATTATACCGTTGCGCTGGAAACACACTCTGCGGATGTAAGATCTTAGCACCAAAATAGGCCAGCTCGGCAGCTTCGTCAAAACTCAGTTCTGCAATCGGCGTAGTGCCCTTTACAATTCTAGGATCATTGTTATGCATACCATCGATATCCGTCCAGATCTGGATTTCATCGGCTTGTATGGCAGCACCGATCAATGATGCGGTATAATCTGATCCACCACGACGTAAATTATCGATTTCACCAAAGGAATTTCTACAGATATATCCTTGCGTGATAAATAAGCTATTATCAGGATGCTCAGCCAAAATCGCTTCCAATTTCTCTTTGATGAATGGAACCATTGGCTCATTGTCCTCGTCGATTTTCATAAAATCAAGAGCCGGAAGCAATACGGATTTTATGCCTTTTTCACTCAGGTAAAGATGCCACAATGTAGTGGACATCAATTCACCCTGTGCCAGGATGATCTTTTCTTCCGTAGGTGTAAAAAGATCGTTCGACAAAGATGCAATTAAGTTAAAATGATAATCTATCAATTCCTTACCCTGCTTATATCCGTTCTCAGTGCTGAAGAGTTCCTTGATTAAAGCTTCGTACTTGTTCTTGTGTTCCTTGATCAATTCCTTGGCTTCATCCTTCTTACCATTCAAGTAAGCTTTAGAGATTTCAACCAATGCATTTGTCGTTCCAGCCACTGCTGAAAGCACCACAATCTGACGCTCTGCGGGATTAACGATATCCAATAAACTCTGGATACGTTCAGCACTCCCTACGGATGTTCCACCGAATTTTAGAATTTTCATATCTATTTTAAACTATTTGTTTTTACGAGGTTGTGAATATAAGTCTTTTGACAAAAAAAAGCGGCACAAATGCAAATAAAAGCTTTTGTGCCGCATATAATTTAATGCGGAAGAACTACTTCTTCAAGTTATCGATCAATAACTGGGCTAGTTCCTCTCCGATTCGTTCTTGCGCCTCATTGGTTGCAGCACCAATATGGGGAGTCAAGGAAACCTTAGGATGATTCAATATTTCCGCTCTTGGAGTCGGTTCATTATCAAACACATCAAGCGCAGCAAAAGCAACTTTACCAGAATTCAACGCTTCCACCAAAGCTAACTCTTCAATAACGCCTCCTCTGGAAGCATTTACCAAGCCAACACCATCTTTCAATAATGCAAACTCTTCTTTACCGATAACAGGCTTGTCTGTGAATGGAACGTGCAGGGAAATAAAGTCTGATTTCTTGAAGATGGTATCGATATCAACCTGCTCAACAGGGACATTGACACTTACATCTCCAGCAAAGTTTAAAGTCAGAGAATTTGGTCCTTCAAACAAATCTGAATAGATCACCGTCATTCCCAATCCTAAACCGATCTTAGCAGTTTCACGACCGATACGGCCAAAACCAACAACACCCAATACTTTTCCTTGCAATTCAGAACCTGCAGCATATGCTTTTTTCAATCCAGCAAAATTGCTGTTTCCTTCTACAGGCATTTTACGGTTAGAATCGTATAGGAACCTAACACCATTCAATAGATGTGCAAATACCAATTCAGCAACTGAATGTGAAGATGCCGCTGGCGTATTCACTACAGCGATACCTTTTGAAAGTGCGTAATCCACATCAATATTGTCCATACCAACCCCACCTCTACCAATAACCTTGATATTCGGGCAAGCATCGATCAATGGCTGACGTAATTTCGTAGCACTACGTACCGTAACGGCATCGTATTCATTCAATCTATTGATCAATTCATCTTGAGGAATATGGTTTGTATCCACTACAAAGCCCGCATCCTCTAAAATTTTTTTACCGATAGGATCAATCCCATCGTTAGCTAAAATTTTCATAGTAATTATTTCTTCTTTTCTTCAAATTCTCTCATCGTATCCACTAATGCATTAATTGAACTGATGCTCAATGCATTGTAGATCGATGCTCTAAATCCACCAACAGAACGGTGACCTTTGATACCGATTAAATTGCGCTCCTTAGCTAAGGCCAAAAATTCTGCTTCTAACTCAGGCGTATCCATCACGAAAGTCACGTTCATTCTAGAGCGATCTTCCACGGCTGCCGTTCCTTTGAAGAATGGGTTGCGGTCAATCTCATCGTATAAAGTACGTGCCTTGATGATGTTCTCTTGTTCAATTACCGAAATTCCACCTTTAGCTTTCAACCAACGTAGGTTCAACATGGAAACATAGATGGAGAATACTGGCGGCGTATTGTACATAGAACCCGCTTTGGCATGTGCTTCATAATCAAAGATCGTTGGAATGGTACGACCAGACTTAGCAAACAGATCATCTTTGATGATTACCAACGTAACACCTGCAGGACCCATATTCTTTTGGGCACCAGCATAGATCAAACCAAACTCAGACACATTGATTGTTCTACTCAAAATATCAGAAGACATATCAACAACGGTTGTTACCGATGTGCTAGGTTTTTCAAATACTTCTGTTCCGTAGATGGTATTATTTGAAGTGTAATGGAAATATGCAGCATCCGATGGCACTACAAAATCCTTTGGAATATAGTTGTAATTTTTGTCACTCGACGAAGCAACGATTTCCACCTGTCCTACTTTTTTAGCTTCTTTGGCAGCTTTTGTTGCCCAAACACCTGTATCTAGGTATGAAGCCTTGCCATTTTCAGGCAATAAGTTCATAGGAACCATGGCAAATTGCTGACTCGCACCCCCTTGAAGGAATAAAATGGAATATCCAGCAGGAACTTCCAGTAATTCACGGACCAATTTCTCAGTCTCGATTACGACTTCCTCAAACTCTTTGGAACGGTGCGAAATTTCCAAGATTGATAAACCTGTACCATTAAAATCAATTACCGCTCTTGAAGCTTCTTCAAAAACCTCTTTTGGTAAAATACATGGGCCTGCACCGAAATTATGTTTCATTAGACTTGTATAATTTGTTAAAAATTAGGAGGTTAACGATTAAACAATCGTTTGACCTTAATTTGAATGCCCAAAGGTAAAATATTTTTAAAAATTTTTAAAACAAAATCCATATTTGTTTAAAATATCTTAAATTAAAAAGACATTTGGTATCATTCTCTCATTGAACAAATATACCTGTTTAAACAAATAACTTTATGAAAAATATTAACAAATCGCCTCCATTGTGGATATCTTTAATGATGAAATCCGTACCAAAAACCTAAAAAAATGTGTATCTTCGCCTGTTACGTGTCTTTTATAGATATAACACTTATTATATTGATTGAAACCAAAATATAATGGCTGAAGAAACAGAAAACGAAAACAATTTAGTTCCTGCTGAAAACAGGATCATCCCCATCAATATCGAAGACCAAATGAAATCTGCCTACATCGATTATTCGATGTCGGTAATCGTTTCGCGTGCATTGCCTGATGCCCGTGATGGTCTGAAACCAGTACACCGTCGTGTATTGTATGGTATGCTAGACCTTGGGGTAACGAGTGGTAAACCTTATAAAAAATCTGCTCGTATTGTTGGAGATGTACTCGGTAAGTACCACCCACACGGTGACTTATCCGTTTATGACACCATGGTCCGTATGGCCCAGAACTGGTCCATGCGCTATCCCCTAGTCGATGGACAGGGTAACTACGGTTCGATTGACGGTGACCCACCAGCAGCGATGCGTTATACAGAGGCTCGCTTAAGGAAGATTACCGAAGAAATGTTGGCGGACATTAACAAAGACACCGTTGATTTCCAGTTAAACTTTGATGACTCCCTTGAAGAACCTACCGTTCTTCCTACCCGAATCCCTAACCTTCTTGTTAATGGTGCTTCTGGTATCGCTGTAGGTATGGCAACCAACATGGCTCCGCACAACTTGAGCGAAGTTATCGATGGTACCATTGCTTATATCGATAATAGAGATATTGAAATCTCTGAATTGATGACCCATGTCAAAGGACCAGACTTCCCTACCGGTGGTTTGATCTATGGCTACAATGGAGTAAAAGAAGCTTTCGAAACAGGTCGTGGCCGTATCGTGATGCGTGCTAAGGCTGAAATCGAAACCACAAAGACAGGTAAAGAAATCATCATCGTAACAGAAATCCCTTACCAAGTCAACAAATCGGATATGATCAAAAGAACAGCCGATTTGGTACAGGAGAAAAAAATCGAAGGTATCTCGGAAATCAGGGATGAATCCTCTAAAGATATCCGCGTTATCTATGAAATAAAACGTGATGCGAATGCCAATGTGGTTCTAAACAACCTATATAAGCATACCGCTTTGCAAACCTCTTTTTCGGTTAACAACATTGCCTTAGTAAAAGGTAGACCACAAATGTTGAACTTAAAGGATATGATCCATGAGTTCGTTGAACATAGACATGATGTGGTTATCCGTAGGACTAAGTTTGAATTAGCTGAAGCTGAAAAAAGAGCCCATATCCTTGAAGGTTACCTAATTGCTCTAGATCACCTAGACGAGGTAATCAAATTGATCCGTAATTCAGATACACCAGAAGATGCACGTGTTGGATTGATGGAGCGTTTTGCGCTTTCTGATATCCAAGCTAGAGCCATTTTGGACATGACCTTAAGAAGGTTGACAGGACTGGAACGCGACAAGATCAAGGAAGAATATGCTGAGTTGATGAAAACCATCGAATACTTGAAAGAAGTACTTGCTGATGAATCCCTTCGCTTCAAGATCATTAAAGATGAACTGATTGAAGTGAAAGAAAAATATGGCGACGAAAGACGTTCTCATATAGTTCATTCTGCAGAAGATCTTCGTATGGAAGATTTCATCGATGATGAAGAGGTAGTAATCACAATCTCCCACAACAGTTACGTAAAACGTACTCCATTAACCGAGTACCGTGTACAAGGTCGCGGTGGTAAGGGAGCTATTGGCTCTACAACCCGCGATGAAGACTTTACGGAACATATCATTACAGCATCTGCACATAACTACCTATTGTTATTTACGGAAGCAGGTAGATGTTTCTGGTTAAGGGCATTCGAAATTCCTGAAGGAAGCCGTACTTCTAAAGGTCGTGCCCTTCAGAATATCATCAATATTCCAAAAGATGAGAAGATCAAGGCCTATATTAAGGTAACCAACCTGAAGGACCAAGAATACCTTGAGAACAACTTTATCATCATGTGTACTAAGAAAGGTACCATCAAGAAAACTTCACTTGAAGCTTACTCAAGACCAAGGGCAAATGGTATCAATGCGATCAACATCAATGATGGTGACCAATTATTGGAAGCAACATTGACCAATGGTACGAGCGAAATCGTCATGGCTCTTCGTTCTGGTCGTGCGATCCGATTCAATGAATCGACCGTAAGACCGATGGGTAGGACAGCTACAGGTGTTCGTGGTATTACCTTAGCGCATGAAAAAGATGAGGTAGTTGGCATGATTAGTGTTAATAATCAAGAAACCACTGTACTGGTAGTTTCAGAGAAAGGATACGGTAAACGTACCGATATCGATGATTATAGAATTACCAATCGTGGTGGTAAAGGTGTAAAAACAATCAACGTTACGGACAAAACAGGTGAATTGGTTGCTATTAAAGGTGTTACTGATGAGAACGATTTGATGATCATCAATAAATCTGGAATTGTAATCCGTATCGGAGTTGAAAGCTTACGTGTAATGGGTCGTGCTACCCAAGGTGTGAAATTGATCACTTTGAAAGACAACGACGAAATTGCATCAGTGACCAAAGTTGAAAGACAAGAGGAAGAAGAGGAATTTGACGTTGAAGGTGCTGAAGGAGCAGAAAACTCAACAGACAATGAATCAGCTAACACGGAGAATGAAGAACAAGAATAGATATATTTCAAGTGCTTTAGGAGCTATATTACTATTGGGTGCCAATAGTGCTTTCGGACAATCGGCTTATAAAGAAGCCAGCAATGCCTTTGCATTATACACCCAAACTGGTAACATCGCCAACCTTGATAATGCCAGGAAACAAATCGACAATATCTACAAGACAAGACGCGACTCTTCCAAAACGCGCGTGAATGTCTTAAGAGCCATGGTTTTGAGTTCAATTGCTTATGCAGATTCTGCAAGGACCATTAAGTTGAATGCTGACCCTATCGATCTGACTTATCAGACGATGGATAAGATCGATAAGAAAGACAGACCGGGATACTCTGGAGAAATAAGCTATGTCAACCAAAATTTGGCTGCTGCACTGATTTATCGCGCAAACAAATCACTAGAAAACAAAAAGTTTGACGAAGCATTTGCAGATTTCAGCAAGGTTGATGCCTTAGATGCCAAAAGTGGAGATGTAACCTACAATTTAGCACTTTTAGCCAGCAAAGCAGGTAAACCGGAGGAAGCCATCAAGTATTATGGAAAGATCCATGAAGCTGGTAACATGACTCCAAACCAGTATATCGAATTGGCCAATCTATACGACCAACTGGATGAGAAGCAACAAGCGCTCTCAACCTTGGAAGAAGGAAGGACCAAATATGCTGATGACAAAGCTTTGCTGTTCTTGCTGATCGATAAATATGCAAAAAGTGATGCATATGATGCCATCGTTCCTATTATTGAACAGGCCATCAAACTCGAGCCGGAAAATATAGAATTAAATTACTTGGCAGGATATGCAAATGAAAATGCCAATAATTTAGAGATAGCTAAGACATATTATGAGAAAGTACTTGAATTGGACCCAAATAACTATGAGTCTAATCTAGCCCTAGGTCTAATCAACTTGAATACTTTCTTGAAGGATAATGAAAATCAAGAAGCACAATATAATGCCCAAAATTATTTGCTAAAAGCAAATGAAATTAAGCCTTATGAAATAAATGCTTTGAAATCCTTAGCTTTATTCTATCAAAAGACTGAAGACGAAGCTCAATTAGACCGAGTGAATCTTTTGTTAAACCAACTTACAAATTAAACAAACAATAAATAGATATGAATTTAAGAAAATCGATATTATTTGTAGGATTGCTTTTTGCAACCAGTTCCACTGCCCTTTTCGCACAGTCGGGCAATGTGAAAAAAGCAAAAGCTGCAATTGTAAAGTTTGAAGAACTTAAGGGAGCAGGTTCTGCTGAATTAGGTAAATCAAACCTTACTGCTGCAAAAGAAGCAATCGATGCTGCAGTAGTACATGACAAAACGAAAGATGATCCAGAAGCATGGACATATTATGCCCTAGTTTACTCAAACTTAGCTAGCTTAGACAAGAATGCAGAAGACGCTGCCAAAGCGCAAGACGCAATCAAAAAAGCTACTGAACTTGACAAAGACAAAAAACACGCTGAAAACATCACTGTTGCGGGTCAGACTTTAGGTCAATACAAATTCAACCAAGGTGTTGCAGCTTGGGATAAACAAGATTATAAAACAGCTTATTCAGACTTTAGCGACGCTTTAGTTTACCTTCCTGGTGATACTACCCTTACCTTCTATTCCGGTCTAGCGGCAGTTCAGAACAAGGAATACGACAAGGCCATCGAAAAATACAAAGAGCTAGTTCCGGTTAAGGAATACTCTAGCCATAAAACAATTATGGTGGACCTTCCTAAACTATACCTTCAAAAAGGTGATACTACATCAGCAATCGCTGCTGCTGCTGAAGCAGTAACGGCTTATCCTAATGATAACGATGCTGTTGTTCAGAACATCGAATTGAACCTGATCACTGGAAATGAAGCTAAGATTGTATCTGATATCGAGTCTCAATTATCAAAAGACCCACAGAACAAAAGCCTTCACTACTACCTAGGTCTTGCTTATGGTGCTGCAGGAGATCCTGAAAAAGCATTAGCTTCTTACCAAAAAGCAATCGAGATCGACCCTAACTACCTGGAAGCAAACACCAATGCTGCCGTAGTTATCATGAATGGTGGTCGTGATGAATTGATGAAGTTAAACGAAGACAAATCAGTTCCTGCCGCTGAATACAACAAAAAAGTAGAAGCTATCAAAGGTAAAATCGCAAGAGCGGTTCCTTACTTGGAAAAAGCTGTTGAACTTGACGCTAAAAACGTAGATGCTTTAAGAAACCTTAAAAACTACTATGATTTTATGAACGACGAAGCAAAATCTGCCGAATTGCAAGCTAAAATCGAAGCGCTAAACTAAGTTTGGCATACAACATAATAAAAGGGATGATCAGATGGTCATCCCTTTTTTTCGGTTTGAACCAGGATGAAAGGGATGAGAGGATGGCCCAATATCGCTATGGGAACTCTACAATACTGTAGAGGCGTAAATGCATACGCACGCAGACATTTAAACCAGGAAGGAAAGTCTAAGATACTGTAGAAGTAAAATCCCAGAGGGGCTGACATCTTTGTAAAATCTAGATATTTAAAATGGCCAACCCACAGCGTGGATGGAATGTTTTTAATGAATCTTCCTGAAGAAAGGAAATAGTTTGCTCATCTTGCGATTCGCAATGACAACGATCCTTAAATAAATCAAAAAAATAGATTCTTCGCTGTGCTCTGAATCCCTCTTTATTGCATCTCTGATTCTGAACAATTCGTGAAGAATCTGTACGGTTCCCCTCCTGCCGATCCTGTCATCCTTGACCGAAGGTCAAGAAACTGTAGGTCAATGTTATGATGGTTGTCTTAGATTTTGAAAGCTCACATTTCTCCGAGATGCTTCGTACTTCAGCATGACTGAAAAAACGCCGACCCTGTCATCCTTGACCGAAGGTCAAGGAACTGTACACTAATACCATGATGGTTGGCTTTGATTCGGAAAGTTAGCATTTCTCCAATTATACTTTCTCAAACTTACGATGACAGAAAAAACTAAACTTTATGACATTGCCTAACTGGCTTATTCAATAAGTCCCTACCAAGCGTGATATGGTCTTGTGTCTATTTTCTAATGTCCTAATCTAGCCCAAAGCCACATCCAACACCATCATCACTACAAAACCCAACACAAATCCAAGGATCGGAATATCGGAGTGTTCTTCCTGTTGTGTTTCTGGAATAACTTCTTCAATAACGACGAACAACATCGCTCCAGCGGCAAAAGAAAGTGCATATGGGAGAACTGGCATAAAGAAACCAACGGCAAAGGCTCCTAGGACGGCAAAAATTGGCTCTACCACTGCTGAAAGCTGTCCGTATTGGAAACTTTTCCATCTTGATAGGCCCATTCTGCGTAAGGGCATGGATACTGCAACACCTTCAGGAAAGTTCTGCAAGCCGATACCCATGGCCAATAGGACCGCCCCTGTGATGCTCGCTTCAGGAACTCCAGAGGCTGCACCACCAAAT
Organism: Sphingobacterium sp. LZ7M1; assembly: GCF_024296865.1. GTDB lineage: Bacteria > Bacteroidota > Bacteroidia > Sphingobacteriales > Sphingobacteriaceae > Sphingobacterium. Next base: position 2,527,410 of record NZ_CP101134.1, read on the forward strand.
AAAACCCCGACCGCCAAACCTTCAGGAATATTATGTAAGGCTATCGCAATGGTCAATAAGGTAGTACGGTGCAAGGAGGATTTTGGACCTTCAGATTTCAAGAAGTTAAGGTGAAGATGGGGCATCAGCTTATCTAAGCCAAAGATGAAAAGTGCCCCCAGGACAAATCCGATTGCCGATGGCATAACCTTGCTGAAACCTTCCCCTGAACTCATTTCAATGGCTGGCGCCAATAGTGACCAGAAACTTGCTGCAATCATTACCCCGCCCGTAAAACCGAGCATCCCGTTCAGCAATCTTTTATTTACCCCTTTAAATATAAATACGCTGGCGGCTCCCAAGGCTGTTACACCCCAAGTAAACAATCCAGCAAATAATGCAGCAACTACGGCACTCTGTTTTCCAAGAAATTCTACTAATTCTTCTATCATTTGATCCAGCGGAGAATAATTTTTTGAAATTAACCATTCTAAACTAGAAAACTAAAAAATAACAGCAAAAAACAAAAAGCACCCCTATGGGTGCTTTCGTAAAATTGTCCATCTGGATTCCAATGATCCAGAGCTTTTTAAATTTAGCTTATCTCAAATGCGATCTCAACATCCAAGCAGTTTTTTCATGTTTCTCCAACAAGCCAACCAGAAAGTCCTCTGTACCAGCATCATTATGCTCCTCAGCTAACTTAATATCTTCCCTTAAAGAGATAATCAAGCTCTCGTAATCATTCAACAATTCTGAAATAAAACCCTGACTATCATTCTTTTTATATTTCATTTCAGTCAGCTGGGTAAGCTCCAGGAATTCTTTCAATGTTCCTACGGCATAGTGACCGATGGCACGAACACGCTCTGCAACCTCATCGATTATTTCAGCCAATTCCGAATAGAGCTCTTCAAAGAAGATATGCTGGGCATGGAAGTCCGGACCTTCCACATTCCAATGTGCATTCCTGACTTTGGTATACAGCACATTTTCATCAGCCACAAGTTTGTTCAAAATTCCTGCAACTACTTTAGTGTCTTGTTCTTTTATTCCGATATCTGTTTTCATAGCTTTTAATTTTATGTTTAATATATATTAATAACGACTAGCGTCATTTAGTTTTTCAATTGCTTCTTCGCCTAGCCTCAATTGCAATGCAGCAACAAAACTCTGTAAATGGGCATCTTTTGTAGCACTTGCAATTGGTGCAGTAATGGTTGGTTGGGCCAATAGCCACGCTAAGGCAACTGAAGAAGCAGAAGTTCTGTATGCAGAGGCTACCTCGTTCAATGCTGCGACAATCCTTTTTCCGCGTTCATTCCAATAGCGTTTTTCAATACCCTCTCCCCTTGCGGACTTCGAAAAATCATCATCCGTAAGGTATTTCCCTGATAAGAATCCACTGGCCAGAGAATAATAAGGAATAACCGCTAGACCGTACTCCTTTGCGGTGGCCTCATATTCATGTTCATATTTCTCCCGATCATAAAGATTGTATTCGGGCTGTAAAGAGATATAGGCAGGTAAAGAGAGCTTGGAAGAGGTATCTAAACTCTCGATTAGGCGCTCCGTTGATATATTCGAAGCTCCGATGTACCTTACCTTTCCTTCTTTAATTAAATCGTCGTATGCCCTTAAGGTCTCTTCGACCGGAGTGCTGGTATCATCATAATGCGTTTGATATAAGTCGATATAATCAGTCTGAAGCCTTTTTAAAGACAGTTCGACCTGTTCCTTGATGTAGGAGGCTTTCGTATTTTTCTGGCTATCATAGCCAAACCGTCCACCGACTTTAGTCATCAAGACAATTTTATCCCTATTTTTTCTTTCTTTGAACCAATTTCCAATAATGGTTTCAGACTCGCCACCTATGTTTTCTGGAACCCAATGGGAATAGTTGTTTGCCGTATCGATGGCATCAAATCCCATATCCACAAAACTGTCCATGATCTTAAAGGACTGCTGTTCATCCAAAGTCCATCCGAAGACATTACCACCGAAAATTATCGGTACAATATGTAAATCGGAATGGGCAAGTTGTACTGATTTCTCCATATGAGCTTTCTAATTTTAACATTAACAATATAGCCATTTTTTGAGGGATTAAGGCCGATTTCAGGGAGTTTATTGTCATAAAAAAGTCGATAAATCCTTGCCTTATCCGAACTATTATTATTTTTGTCCTTTGCAAAATTTAAGAATGTCTACTTCAGTCCCCTACTTCCATCATTTTCAAAAAGATACAACAGGAATTGAACTTCCATTGCGTTTTACCTTTCCTTTTTGTTATGACCCGCATGAACTGAGCATAATGGCTGCTGAGCAAGTACAAGAATACTTAGCCGTCCAAGATGATTTCATTCATAATTTCGGTTTGAAGGATGGTCAAGAAGGATTGGTCATCGGGAAAATGTTCGGGGTCCTGGTTGTGCAGGATCAAGCAGGAAATCTAGGCTTTCTAGCCGCAGTTTCAGGAAAAATGGCTGGCAGCAATAAACATAGGTACTTTGTCCCTCCTATTTTCGATATGCTTGATCCCCAAGGCTTCTTTCTAAAAGAAGAAGAGCACATCAACCAGATCAATAGATACATAGAGGCCCTTCAAAACTCGACTGAATTAAAAGAGCTAAGGGAAAACTTGGTCCAATGCAAAAAACATGAGGAACAGATCCTATCAGAGCTGAGGAAACTACATAAGAAGAACAAGACGGAACGCAAAGAAAGTAGGATAACCCAGCAAGCCTGTCTGCCTGAGCAAACATATCAGGAACTTTTGGAGGACTTAATCAAACAAAGCTATAGGGATCAACACCATTATGATGTACAGAAAGAAAAGTCTTCTCAGCAAATCAAGCTGGCTGAGGATGCACTAAACCATATCCTCGATCAAATAGAAGAGCTAAAGGCAGAACGAAAATCTAGGTCTTCGAATCTCCAAAACCAACTTTTTGATCAATACCACTTCTTGAATGCAAGACAGGAGTCCAAATCGGTCATTGCCATATTTAATGAAAGCAAAAATATCCAGCCTCCTGCTGGTGCGGGTGAATGTGCTGCACCGAAATTACTGCAATATGCCTTCAACCATCATTTAACACCGATCTGTATGGCTGAATTTTGGTGGGGATCCTCTCCTAACCTGGAAGTCCGCAAGCACCAAAACTACTATCCGGCATGCCGTGGCAAGTGTGAACCCATTCTTGAACATATGCTCGTTGGTTTGGATGTAGATGATAATCCTATGCTTGAAAACCCAGCAGCTGACAAGGAATTGGAAATTATTTATGAGGATGAAGCCATCATAGTGGTCAACAAACCTGCAGAATTTCTTTCGGTTCCCGGAATCAATGTAAAAGACAGTGTACAGACTCGAATCCAAAACAGATATCCCGAAATTGATAGCCCATGGATTATCCATCGCTTGGATATGTCCACTTCGGGAATCTTAGTCCTAGCCAAAAGTAAGGATGCCCATCAGTTTATCCAGGATCAATTCATCAAACATACCGTTAAAAAGAGATATACGGCATTATTGGATGGACTTATTGAAGGGAAAGAAGGGTTGATTGACCTCCCCTTACGTGTTGACTTAGATGATCGCCCAAGGCAGGTAGTTTGTTACGAACATGGAAAACCTGCGCAAACAAAATATAAAGTAGTCAGTATTGAAGGTAATAAAACCCGGATCCATTATTTTCCTTTGACAGGCAGGACCCATCAATTAAGGGTGCATTCCGCGCATGCAAAAGGCTTAAACTGTGCCATAATCGGCGATGATCTCTATGGGAAGCGTGCAGATCGCCTGCACCTGCATGCCGCTTTTATTCAATTTGTTCATCCCATGACCAAGGCCTTGGTCCAATTTGAAGTCAAAGATCCATTTTAGTTATCAAGGCTTTTCTTTATATTGGTAGAATAAATTTCCAACAATGGAAGTATTAAAATACGCCTATCAACATCCACTACTAGAAGCAGCAGATTTAGATCAGATTTATCATGCTCACGAAAAAATAAACTTGACCAAAGGAGATTTTATCCTGGAAAAAGGTCAGGTAGCCAATGAATATTATATTTTGGAGGACGGTCTCGTACGAACCTATCTCTATGACTATGACGGAAATGAAATAACCACGGGTTTTTCAGGAAAGAATGAAGTGGTCATCGAAGTAGCTTCTATTTTCCAAAGGATACCGACCCAAGAATATATCCAATGCCTTACCGATTGCTGTCTTTGGAAAATCGATTATGAAACATTTCAAGACCTTTTCCATAAGATTCCAGCCTTTCGGGAATGGGGCCGTGCATGGATGGCCTTTGAGCTCTACCTCAGCAAGAAAAGAGCAACCGAGATGATCACCGAACCTGCAAAGATGCGCTACCTGCACCTGATGGAAGAAAAGCCGCAGATTATCCAACAGGCTCCACTAAAATATATAGCCTCTTACCTCGGGGTAACAGACAGTTCCCTAAGCCGAATCCGTAAAGAGATCCTAAACGATTGAGTTAATAAAAATATAATTAAGCATGGAATACTTTGAAGATCAGACCTTCAAAAATATCAATTTTCAAGAGAACACATTCATAAAGGCAGAGTATGAATATTGCAGGTTTGAACAATGCAATTTTGAAGGCCTGAACCTAAACGAAGTTAAGTTTATAGATTGTATATTTACCGAGTGCAATCTTTCCCTATCCAAGATAGAGCAAACCAGTTTCCAGGACTGTAAGTTCAAAAACTGCAAATTGCTGGGGATGCGTTTTGACAGCGCCAATCCATTTAACTTGCAATTACAGTTTGAAGGCTGTACATTAGATCACAGCTCCTTCTTCAATTGCAATATCAAAGGGACAAAATTCATTAACTGCAGGTTGCAGCAGGTAGATTTTGAAAATGCCCAATTAAGCAATGGCAGTTTTGAGGGTTCGGATTTAGGTGGAAGCCAGTTTTTCAATAGCAACCTTGAAAAGGTCGATTTCCGAGGATCTCAAAACCTACAGCTCGATCCAGACCAAAACAAAATCAAGGCTGCTAAATTTAGCTTGGTCAGTTTACCGGGGCTGTTGCAAAAACATAAAATTTCAGTTAGTCATTAAACTAACCTGATTTACAGAATTTATTCCTACAGATTTTTAGGATCCACCCCCAAATATGATTGGGTTTTCCAGCTAAGTTTTTTGGACTTCAATTTGACCTCATTCGAGACATATTCCGAATTTTCCGAATATGTCTCGAATGAGAGTAAAATGAATTTCGAAAGAAATAGCGGTCCAAACTTCCAAAATAAAATTTTATGAAGGCGCCAAAAATTGACAAAATCATCTTTAATCAGCAATTGTTTCAATGTCATATTTGGTCAATATCTCAACCTTCCCTACTAATTCTCATTCATATTCCTTAAATTTATGGATATGAAAATATTGGCTTTTGGAGCTAGCAATAGTTCAGATTCAATCAATAAAAAATTAGTAAACAGTGTAAGTAAGTATTATAAGGAAGTTGATGATGAAATCCTTGTTTTAGACATCAACAATTTTGAACTACCCTTATTTTCAAAGGATCTGGAGAAAGAGATCGGCATTCCCGATGCAGCGACAGTATTTGCTGCCCATATTGACTGGGCGGACTTCATAATCATCTCATTTGCAGAGAACAATGGCAATTATAATGTGGGCTACAAGAACCTGATCGATTGGATTTCCAGGATCAAGGGCAGAAAGGTATTTCCTGAGAAACCGGTTTTTCTGTTAGCGACCAGTCAGGGTGCCCGTGGCGGACAGTCCGTTTTGGAAATAGCAGAAGCAAGGATGCCAAGGGATGCTGCCCAAGTTTTGGAGACCTTCTCCCTGCCTGAATTCAGCAAAAACTTTGAGGAGGGAAAAGGTGTTATTAGCAATGTATTGAGGAGCCAATTGGAGGCAAAAGTCAGAAAGACGAAACGGCTGATGGCTGAGATTATCAATAAAAGACAACAGTAAAATTAAATTTTCAATATTATGGCAAAGAAAGTATTATTATTAGTTGGTGATTACGTAGAGGACTATGAAGCAATGGTTCCTTTTCAAGCAATGGAGTCTGTTGGAATCGAAGTGGATACCGTAGCTCCTGACCGCAAAAAAGGCGATGTAGTCCCTACAGCAGTCCATGATTTCACGGGAGATCAAACTTATAAGGAATTGAGAGGACATAACTTTGCAATCAACAAAGATTTTGATTCGATCAATACCGAAGATTATGACGGACTGTATATTGCAGGTGGACGTTCGGCAGAATATATCCGTTTGAATAAACGCGTCCTGGAGATTACAAAGGACTTTTTTGATAAAGAAAAACCTGTTGCAGCAATCTGCCATGGTATACAGGTCTTGACCGCTGCAAAAGTATTGCAAGGAAGGACTTTAACGGCATATGTAGCCGTAGGTCCGGATATCGAGTTGGCAGGTGGCACTTGGAAAAACATTCCGGCAGACCAAGCAGTAGTTGACGGAAACCTAGTTACCTCACCAGCATGGCCTGGCCATCAGAACATCCTGAAGGAATTCTATAAACTATTAGGCGTAAAGATCACTCTATAATGGAGAAAAAAAAGAAGAAAATATGGTTTATTGCCATCCCCTTGATCTTGATTTTGGGATATTTCATATATGATGCCTATTCCCAACCCTCCATTGAGGACCTACCCGGTGGATTTGAAGAGGTAGCATTTGTGCGCAATGAAAACAATAAGGGTGGGATAATCAGGATCTACGCTGTTACAGTGAAGGATCAATTGAACGCACAATACGATAAGTGTGCAGATCTGTTCCCTGTGAATGATTATGGCAGCGTGACGAAGATTTATTTCTTTGACAAGAGTAAGCCATATCCAACCAGTCTTCAGCTCGAAGACCCCCACTATGACAACAGTAAATATGAGGCCATCAATATCTTGAGTCGTCGAGGAGTAAGCAAATAAACCATTAAAAAATAAAACAACAAAAGCTGCAATGTTTAATCATAGCAGCTTTTGTTGTTTTACGTAAATATTTTTTCTTTTATAATTATTTATTTATAAATTTATAAAAATAAAATATTTAACAAACAATAATTTAACCTAAAGATGTTTATTGGATGCAAAGGCCATTCTTAAATTCATTAAAGCAGGAAAATAGCTGTTGTTAAATTGCATTTTATTTATTGCGATTATAGTAGTAATGACAGCATCCAGGTTTTCTTGGATGCTCTTTTATTTTGTCAGTTTTATAACTCCCTATGTTATTCGAAAATTATTGACCAATCCCTCACCATGTTACTAAATAGTTTATTTATTAATTATTATTTACAGTTATTTTATCTAATTTTAACCGACAATTAATTGAAGGTAATTATTAATCCGTAAATACATAAAAAGTTCAAGTTAAAATCTGGCAAATAGTTATAAAAATCAAGTTTAGAGAGGCTAAAGAGGTAGAGACCCTTAGATTAAATTAATATCTTTTGTCTTCCCTGATTATTTAATAATTTGATATTAATTTATTAACTTTTACCAAATAAAGCTCGAACATCTTTGAGCTATGATGATAGATAGAGAAATGGCAAGCAAGTTTATCCCGAGAGATATTAGTTGGTTAAGTTTTAATGGTCGAGTTTTACAAGAAGCTGCGGATCCAACAGTCCCCTTACATTTAAGAATTAAGTTTTTGGGAATCTTTTCCAATAATCTCGATGAATTTTTCAGGGTTCGGGTAGCCGCACTAAAAAGGGCAGCTGAAATAAACACGAAGGAGTCCAATGGCTATTTCTACAAAGCTCCAGCGATCATTCTGGAGAAGATTACGGAAATCGTGATCAAGCAACAGCGGAAGTTTGACAAGATCTGGAACCAAGTGCAGCGAGAAATGGCCAAACAAAAGGTCTATATCAAGTCTGCAGAGGACTTAAGTCCTACCCAATTGGAGTTTGTCAAGAATTATTTTGATGAAGAGGTGGAAACCAATATTATTCCTTTGATATTGGATGAGAGTAAGCCTATGCCGTACTTAAGGGACAAAAGTCTATACCTAGGGATTGCCATGTATAAAGATGATTGGCAATATGACACCAAATTTGCCATTATCGAACTTCCATCCCGTCAACTTGGGCGATTTGTAATCTTGCCTTCGGCAAAAAACCAAAAGGACATTATCCTGGTAGAGGATATTGTCAAGGTAAACCTACCGTATATATTCTCCTACTTTGGGTTTGATGAGTTTGTGGCAAACACCTTTAAGGTAACCAAAGATGCCGAGTTTGATTTAGATAACGATGTCAACACTTCTTTTGCGGATAAAATCAGTAAAGGAATCAAGACCAGAAGGAAGGGTAAACCGACCAGATTTGTTTTCGATCAGGAAATGGACCCTAAGTTATTGGATCTATTGATCAAGAAATTGAACTTTAGCAAGAAGGACTCCATCATTCCAGGTCAGAAGATCCATAACTTTAAACACTTCATGGATTTCCCAGATGTGTTCAAGTCCTATCAGAAACCGGAAGAACGCCGATCATTTGAACATCCCGATTTCACGGGGCTGGACCGAGTAACCGACATTATACAGAAGAAAGATGTCCTACTCTCCTTCCCTTACCATGAGTTCCGTCCGATGATTGATCTATTGCGTGAAGCGGCGATGGATCCCGATGTAAAATCGATCAAGACTACCATCTATAGGATGGCCAGCAATTCCAAGATTGCCAATGCCCTAGTCAATGCGGCAAGAAATGGCAAGGAAGTTACGGTTATGCTGGAACTACGTGCAAGATTTGATGAAGAGCATAACCTGGAGTGGAAGGAGCGCTTTGAGATGGAGGGGGTAAAAGTCTTGGTTGGCGTGCCAAACAAGAAAGTACATGCCAAACTTTGTATCATCAAAAAAAGGGTACAGAACAAGACCATTCAGTATGGTTTTGTGAGCACGGGCAATATCAATGAAAAGACCGCCAAATTATATGGAGATTATTGCCTGATGACCAGCAACAAGGGTGTAATGGCTGACATCAACAAGATTTTCAATGCTCTGCAAAAACCGAAGGTCCCAATAGAACAACAGATCCATCACAATAAACATCTGATGATCTGCCCTTTTGATATGAGATTGCAATTATCGGCCCTGATCGACAAGGAAATTGCAGAGGCAAAGGCAGGAAGGCCAGCACGAATTATCATTAAGATCAATTCGCTGAGTGATAAGGAATCTATCAAAAAGATCTATGAGGCTTCTTCTGCGGGAGTTCAGGTGGATTTAATCGTTAGAGGGATATTCTGTGCAGTGAACCAGCGAAAATTTGCAGTTCCATACAATGCAATAAGCATTGTTGACGAGTTCCTGGAACATGCCCGCGTATTCTATTTTTATGCGGCAGGAAAGGAACTGACCTATATTTCTTCCGCTGACCTGATGACCAGAAACCTCGATCATCGTATTGAGGCTGCAGTTAAGATCAGCAGTAAAAAGCTAAAACATGAGCTTTTGGATATGCTCGAAATCCAATTGCGCGATAATGTCAAGGCTAGGGTCCTGAACAACAAACAGAACAATGAGTATGTCCGCAACGATGACCCAATCTGTAGGTCCCAGATCGAAATCCACAATTATTTAAAGGCAAAAACTGATGACCAAGAGATCAAACAAGTGGAAGCCACGGTATTAGAACCCGTAGAAGAATAAAAGACATTTTTTATTTTGCTAATATTTTTAGTATTTTAGTAAAAATATTGGTGAGATGGAAAATGGATTTATTTCAGGGAGAGGTGCGCAAAAGAATATACACAATGTATTTTCTAAGCTTAGTTATACACAAGATCATACAGAAGGGATCGATGATTGGGAACAGGATATTCCGAATACCCAGTTTACCATCATCCACCCGAAGACCATAGTCAACAAGGTAAGCAGTCCTGATGTGGGGATGGAATATTCCGCCAATCCATATCAGGGCTGTGAACATGGTTGCATTTATTGCTATGCAAGAAACTCCCATCAATATTGGGGCTACAGTGCTGGACTAGATTTTGAAAGCAAGATTTTAGTCAAGTCCAACAGCCCAAAACTGTACCGTGATTTTATAACCCGAAAGAATTGGGACGGAACCCCTATTTCACTTTCTGGCAACACAGATTGTTACCAACCCTTAGAGCGCAAGTTTAAGCTCACCAGAGCTATCTTAAAAATTTCGCTGGAACATGGTCAACCTGTAGGGATCATTACCAAAAACAGCCTAGTATTGCGTGATCTGGACATCTTAATGGAGATGGCGCAGAAAAACCTCTGTATGGTCTTTGTTTCCATCAATTCCTTGACCAAGGAGACCCGTTCAAAAATGGAACCTCGGACGGCTACTGCCCAACAACGGCTCAAAGTGATCGAAACCCTTTCGAGCAATGGCATCCCTGTGGGAATCATGTGCGCTCCGGTCATACCTGGCCTTACTGACCATGAAATACCCAAGGTATTAAAAGCAGCTGCTGCTGCAGGTGCACAATGGGCAGGATATACCGTGGTCCGCTTAAATGGTGAAATTTCAAAGATCTTTGAAGAATGGCTGAACAAAGCCTATCCAGATCGTGCCAATAAGATTTGGCACAGCATTCAGGCATGCCATAACGGTAAAGTAAATGATAGTGAATTTGGAAACAGGATGAGAGGTACAGGACAGATTGCTGAAATTATCCGAGATAGTTTCAGACTTCATTGCAAGAAGAATAAATTGAACCAAAGTATGTTTGAATATGACCTCTCACACTTCAAAAAGCAACAAAATCCCCAATTAAACCTATTTGAAACATTAGGTTAAGGAATGTTAAAATTATGTTAAAATAATGTTGTAACAGCTATGTTGCGACCTGCTTGGCATATCCTTTGGACATAGTGTAGCGATAAACTATAGAAAAACGATAAAATAATTTGCACTATGAAAAAATCAATGAAATTACTGAGTCTATTGTTTGTGGTATTGTTCGCAGTTTCTGCATGTTCAAAGGACGATGATCCGGCAGATAACGACATATTTGTGGATGAATACAAAGGAAAAATCAGTTATGTTAACAAAAACGATAGTGAGAAAAACGTACCTTCAACAGATGGTAAAGTAACAGTCACCAAAGTTGGTGGTTCTAATTACTCCTTTATCTTTGATAGTGACATTCCAGATATCTTGAATGTTAAGATGCAAAAAGGGGATAACAATAAACTGTTCTTAGAAGACGGAAAACTTGGACTGATTTCCATTGATGCTGATCAGTTGACAATTGGATACACTACAGATGAAGGAGAAACTTGGACAGCCAATTGTAAAAGAGACTAAAACTTCGATATATACAGATTAATTTAACTTAAAAAGAGCAATCAGATTGATTGCTCTTTTTTGTATGAGTAAATGTTATCAGTCTCTTTTAAGCTTTATCAGTAGGGTAATTTTAAAAAGATTGGAATTGCTATTGATAAAGAGATTGTAATCATCTGCATACTCCAAGAACAACCTACTTTCCAATTGCTTGACCCTAGGATCATCAGCCTGATTGCTTAGGTAATGGTTTACGCGGTTACTGACCTCTAGACTTAGCTGCTGTGCCTTTACCTTTAACTTTAGTTTCATGGGAAAATTCTGCATGCTATTGTATCCATTGATCATTGCATTCTGCACAATCGGAAAAAGCAGCAACGCTGGTATTTTAGCCTCAACATCTTCAATAGCTATATCTACCATATGGTAATGTTCGGAACTGGAAAGTCCGGCATACAAGTCAATAAATTTTGAGAGCAATTTGCTTTCTTCATCTACCGAGTGTTTGGTGTTTTTTGAAATGGCCAATACCTCCTGTTGGTATTCCTGGTACTTGCTTTTCAGGATACCATTCTCAGTCGATTGATTGTAATACAACTTCGAAAGTTCCCTTTCGGTCTGCGCATTCAAAAAACTAAGTTCAGCATCTGAATACAAAAGTTTGTATTCCAGCTCCTTGATGTTTTTTGAATTATTTTTCCAAAACATGGTTTTCTATTAATTCTGTTCTTTCTTGGACTCCTTTTTACCTTCCAAACCGCTTACCCCTCCAGAAACCACTAATTTCATGGCATCAGTAGCGGAAATATTCAACTTGGTCACTTTCTCCGAGGAAACAACCACGACCTGTCCGGCTACGGAGTAGGAATAAGGAAAATAAACGATTACTTCACCAGGGAGGTTGATGATATGTAAATCTTTCTGGGTCAAGAAACCAATTTTTTTAAGGCCAAATTCGTTTACTTCAACCAAAACAGGTTCATTGAATTTTTTGGCATCGCCCACAAAGGCTTCCGTAAAATCCTTGATGGAAGAATATAAGGTATTGAACAATGGAATCTTACTGATCGTCCTGCTCAACCAATTCCGGATGGGTGCAGTAACCAATGTAGTAAAAATAAAACCTATCAATGTCAATAAAAGAATGACCGAGACAATCCCTAATCCTGGTATATAAAGCGGTTTCCCGGTTTCATCAACCAAAAAATGTTCTGTAATATTTAATGCGCCATCCAATGTCGCCACCAACCAAACGATCACGAAAATCGCTCCGGCAACAGGTGCTACGACCAGTGTTCCTTTAATGAGGTAATAAAAGAATTGTTGAAAAAATTTAGTTATCATTTTACTCGTAATAATAGACTCGTTTTACTCGACTTGAAATATTGACCAGCAGTTCATATGGAATCGTACCGATATCGGAGGCTGCTTGCACTATGCTTGGAAAGACCAGGACCTCATCTCCTACCTGAACATTTTGTCCGGTAACATCCAACATGCACATATCCATACAGATATTGCCGACTGTGGGTGCAAGGAAACCATTAATTTGCATTTTTCCAACTGAATTACCAAATCGGCGGGAATAACCATCCGCATAACCGATTTTTACCGTAGCGATTTTACTGTCCCTTGATAGAACTCCTTTTCGGTCATAACCAACGGTCTCCCCTGCCGGTAAATTCTTGATCTGGGTCACGGTAGTCTTGAGACTACTGACCTGTTCAAGGGTAGGCAAATTCTTATCCATATCCACACCGTAAAGCCCTATGCCCAAACGGACCATATCCAAATGGGCCTTTGGCCAACGGACAATCGCTGAAGTATTGGCTACGTGTTTTATAAAGGTATAGCCCAACCCACTTTCTAATTGCTTTGCTGCAGCTAGATAGGTTGAGATCTGTGATTCGGTAAAGGGATCTTGGCCTGGATCGCCTGATGCCACTAAATGGGTAAAGAACGACTGCACTTTGACCTGATTTTGACCTTTGAGTTTTTCCAGCACTGCGGGAATCTCTGAAGGAAAGAAGCCAAGCCTGTGCATTCCGGTATCCAATTTCAGGTGAATCTTGAAATCACTGATATTCTGTTCCTTCAGGAATTCTAAAAACTCATCCAGAAAATCCATACTGTAGACTTCGGGTTCAAGATTATGCTGGATCAAGGATTGGAAGGTGTCGCGATCTGGGCTTAAGACCATGATTGGCAAAGCGATGCCAGCAGTCCTTAATTCTACGCCTTCATCTGCAAAGGCAACGGTCAGGTAATCGACCTTGCTGAATTGCAAGAGATTTGCCACTTCAAAACTTCCACTGCCATAAGAGAAAGCCTTTACCATGGCCATAAGCTTGACGTTCTTAGGGATCAATGAGCGATATAACATCAGGTTGTTTGAAATTGCATTCAAATTGATCTCAAGAACCGTCCCATGAGACCTTAAGGCCAACCTTTGTACTACACGTTCGAATTGATATTTTCGCGCACCCTTGATCAGGATACTTTCATTACTGAGATCCAATTCGGCCAAATGGTCCAGAAATTCTTCAGTACTGGAATAGTCCTTTATGAGATCTATTTCAATATCCTTAAACCATGGGTATCTGTTACCAACCCAAATGAACTTTTGGAGTTGGGAAGAATTCAGCAAGGCAATCAGTTTTTGCTGTAATTTTTCACTTTCAGCCAATCCTTCCATTTCAGAAAGGATTAGCGATTTGCTGCTGTGTTGGTTCTGTTGATTTAAAAACTCCAGGGAAATCTTTAAAGATGCGAGGTCATTGGAATAGGAATCATCGATAATCGAACTATTATTGATCCCTTTCTTTAATTGCAGCCGCATTTCAAGTGGCTTAAGGTTTTGGATCCTTTCGACGATGGTCTCTGGATCGTAACCCATAAAATACATGCAAGCTATACAGCTCATTATGTTTTCGATGGATGCGCGGTCGGTAAAAGGAACCTGGCATATGCAGATAACCTCACCTATCCTGATCTTTAGTTTACTGAGTTGGCTATGGGTCTCTTCATGGATCAATTGGATCTGATCCATATCCGTTCTTCCCCAGGTTACCAAGCGGATTTTGGGATCGATATCTTCTCTTTCGATATATTCAGATCCGGCGACTAAGGTTTCCACCTCGGAAAAAAGTTTCATTTTTTCCTTTAATTTCTCTTGCTTGCTTGAGAAATTCTGGGAATGCGCCACTCCAATATTAGTGAAAATTCCAATATTAGGTTGTATCATCTGTTGTAAGCTGGACATTTCACCAGGTTCACTGATTCCAGCTTCAATTAGGGCAAGATCATATTGTGGTCCCAAGTTCCATAAGGATAATGCGACCCCAAGTTGGGAATTATAGCTTTTGGGACTTTGGTAAACTTTCTTTTCTGGAATCAACAGCTGAAATAACCAAGCTTTGACTATAGATTTACCATTACTGCCGGTAATTCCAATTATCGGGTAATGGAATTGCCTTCTATGGTATGAAACCAGTTCTTGCATAAAATGCAATACATGATCGACCTGAATGATATTGACATCGTTTTTATCCTCCAGAAAGGCTACGGAATGGGAGACAACGAAGTTACGGATCCCTTTCTTATAGGCATCTGGAATAAAATCATGACCATCACGAGTGGCTTTTAGGGCAAAGAATAGAGATTCATCAGGATTGTTTACCTTACGGCTATCGTATACTAGTTCGCTGATTTTAGACGTTAAATCATTTGATATCAAAGGTTTTATATTTAATTCCTCGCAAATAAATTTAATAGTATACATGATTCTGCAAATAAAGAACGAAGTTCATCATTTTTTTTAAAAGTTCATCATTTTTTGAAGATTTGCATTATGGATGAGCCTATTAAAAAACAGAGAACCTATACTCCCCTGGAAGCCAAGCGGAAAGCCGAATCCTATTGTGCCTATCAAGAGCGATCACAACAGGAAGTTCGTGACAAATTATACCAATGGGGTTTACATAGTAAGGATGTTGAAAATATTATCAGCTACCTGATTGAAAATAATTTCCTCAATGAGGAGCGTTTTGCGAAGGCCTATGTCCTGGGGAAGTTTAGGATAAAAGGTTGGGGCCGCATCAAGATCATGCAGGGATTGAAATTGAAACAGGTTTCAGCTCCCTTGATCAAGATTGCGATGAAGGAGATCGACCCGAACGATTATTTTGAGAAATTGAGGTCGATCTTGGTGAAGAAATCGGCCTTAATTAAAGAGTCAGACTCCTATAAACATAGAAATAAACTCTATCAATATGCCTTGGGCCGAGGGTATGAAAATAATTTGATCTTAGAGATACTGAAAGACAATGGATTGGGGGATTAATGAAATATTTTTGAAAAAATAATTTTAGGATTTCAATTTTCTCTCTATATTTGCACCACGTCAAGCGAAAGTAGCTCAGTTGGTAGAGCACAACCTTGCCAAGGTTGGGGTCGCGAGTTCGAATCTCGTCTTTCGCTCAGTTGCCTAGGTGGTGGAACTGGTAGACACGCAGGACTTAAAATCCTGTTCCCGTTAAGGGAGTGCGGGTTCGATTCCCGCCCTAGGTACAGAAAAAAGCCGCTTATAGCGGCTTTTTTAGTATAACAGTATTTAGTACTTAGTATTTAGACCTGAACCTGCTATTCTTATTCCTCATATTGTTTATGTAAGATGCTAGAATTTTTGCCAGGTCGAGTTGGTAGCTATCCCCTTCTTTTGCCTGTTCTTTTCGATATTTTCCCAATCCTTATATTCAAAATGTATAGAGTTTTTTAGATAATTGTTCCACCTCCAAAAACATAGCGGATTAATTTTGTACAGTCGATACAGCTTTTGATTTTCTTTGGCTGGAGATGTTTCTTTTATAAATTGTTTAAAGCCAAACATTGAAAACGCTGGGCTTTTAAATGAAAAATGCTGTGTCGTTGTATACGACCCATCTAAGTTAGCATATCTGAAATGCCCCTCATCCAATCGATGAGCGACATACTTATTGATTACAGGTAAATTGGGAATCAAGAGAATAGTGACAAGAACTATAACAATTGGTTTCTTTTTCATAGCATTTAATTTAGTTATATAGAGCAATATTAATCGGGGCTTATCATACTGTCATTGAAATACCATATAAAATAACGAAAAAGCGCTTATTATATTTTGATTTTGCAATGGAGTATTAACTAATTTTTAAACCTGATAGCTCTACTCTTGCCTGATCTTCTATCCTTACCTTAGACCTTCTATTGTACCTGAGACCTCTATCTTATCTGATCCTCTTGAGCGTTTCCTAAGTGCGTTTTCCAAAGTTTAACTATATTAAAATTCCTCTCAAACTATTAATTTTTTCATTGATGTTACATAGATAAAATCTATCAAGACGCATGATAATCTTAGGTTTTATTTATCTATCTTTAGTTAAATTTAAAGCAGGAGGCAAAGAATTTATGCCTATGCACCTTGATGTTCAATTAAATACGATTTAACTTAAATATTATATAGAAAATAAATTCAGAGATATGGAAAATGGAAATGACATCAGCAAATGCCCATTTCATAATGGAAGTGCTAAACAGAATTTGACGGTTGCGGGCGGAGGAACCACAATTTCAGATTGGTGGCCCAAAAAATTAAAGGTTAGTTTATTGCGTCAGCATTCAAATCTATCTGATCCGATGGATCCAGATTTTGATTATGCTGAGGAATTCAAGAAATTGGATCTAGAGGCAGTAAAACAGGATCTTCATGCTTTGATGACCGATTCGCAGGATTGGTGGCCTGCCGACTTTGGTCATTACGGTGGTTTATTCATACGTATGGCATGGCACTCAGCGGGTACCTATAGAGTAGGTGACGGTCGCGGTGGTGCTGGAACAGGACAGCAGCGATTTGCTCCTTTGAACAGCTGGCCAGACAACGTGAGCTTGGATAAAGCAAGGAGATTATTGTGGCCAATCAAACAAAAATACGGCAAGAGACTTTCTTGGGCAGACTTATTGGTACTGACCGGAAATATAGCCTTGGAATCTATGGGATTTAAGACCATTGGTTTCGCAGGTGGTCGTGTGGATGCCTTTGAACCCGATGAGGATGTATACTGGGGATCTGAGGATACTTGGTTAGGTGGCGATGTAAGATATTCGCATGGTTCAGAAGGAATCGTAGATAAAGACCATGGTGTGCTATCGGGGGAAGAAAAAGCGGATGGCGATGTGCATTCCAGGGATCTGGAGAATCCATTGGCGGCAGTTCAAATGGGATTGATCTATGTAAACCCAGAAGGTCCAGATGGTAATCCTGACCCGCTATTGGCTGCGAAAGATATCCGTGATACCTTTGGCCGTATGGCGATGAACGATGAAGAAACCATAGCGCTTATTGCAGGTGGTCACTCATTCGGAAAAACCCATGGTGCCGGTCCAGCGGACCATGTAGGCAAGGAACCGGAAGCTGCAGGTTTAGAAGATCAAGGTTTAGGTTGGAAAAGCACCTATAATTCAGGAGTTGGTGCAGATGCTATCACTTCTGGCCTGGAAGTAATCTGGACAGAAACGCCGACACAATGGAGTAATAATTTCTTTGAAAACCTATTTGGGTATGAGTGGGAATTGACCAAAAGTCCTGCCGGTGCATTCCAATGGGTGGCAAAAGATGCTGATGATGTTATTCCTGATCCATTTGATCCTAATAAAAAACGTAAGCCAACGATGTTAACGACGGATCTTTCCTTGAGGGTTGATCCTGCTTACGAAAAAATATCACGTAGGTTTTTAGAAAATCCAGATGAATTTGCTGATGCATTTGCAAAAGCATGGTTTAAGTTGACCCATAGGGATATGGGGCCACGCTCCCGCTATCTAGGCCCGGATGTACCTGCTGAAGAATTCCTATGGCAGGATCCAATTCCTGAACTTAACCATGAAACGGTTAACGAAGCGGATGTAGAAGACCTTAAAAACAAGGTATTATCTTCAGGTTTAAGTGTTTCTGAATTAGTTTCCACAGCTTGGGCATCAGCCTCCACTTTCCGTGGTTCTGACAAACGCGGAGGTGCCAATGGTGCACGTGTTCGTTTAGCGCCTCAAAAGGACTGGGCAGTAAACAATCCAGCGCAATTGAATAAGGTATTGGGCGTATTGGAAAATATAAAAGACCAATTCAACCAAGCACAAACCACAGGCAAGAAGCTGACCATTGCGGATTTGATTGTTATTGCGGGTAATGCAGGGATTGAAAAAGCAGCTAAAGATGCTGGAAACGAAGTTAAAGTTCCATTTACTCCAGGTCGTATGGATGCTTCGCAAGAGGAGACCGACGTGGAATCTGTAGGGTTCTTAGAGCCTATCGCTGATGGTTTCAGAAATTACAAGAAAAGAAAATACACTTCAAGTACTGAAGAATTATTGATCGACAAAGCTCAATTATTGAATCTTACAGCTCCTGAATTAACCGTTCTTTTAGCAGGTATGCGTGTATTGGATACTAATTTCGACGGTTCTAAAGATGGTGTTTTCACTGATCGTCCAGGTCAATTGACCAACGACTTCTTGGTAAACTTGCTTGACATGAATACTTCCTGGAAAGCAGCATCTGAGGACAAAGAGCTATACATTGGTACGGACCGCAAGACTGGCCAACCGAAATGGACAGGAACTAGAGCCGATCTAGTCTTTGGATCCAACTCTGAGCTCCGCGTCGTAGCTGAGGTTTATGCAAGTGCTGATGCACAAGAGAAATTCGTTAGGGATTTTGTGAAAGCATGGACCAAAGTGATGAATGCTGATAGGTTTGAGATATAGTACAGAGATTTGAGATGTGAGATATATGAGATAGAAACCGGAAATTTAAGACGACACAGGGATTGAAACATGTCTTTGTTTTAATGTCTTATGTCTTATGTCTTATGTCTTATGTCTATTTTATAGATATAGTTGACACGGTTAATATCTCAATACTCAAATCTCATATCTCGATACTGCTGCTATAAAATAGAAAAGAGTGGAATCCTTCCACTCTTTTCTATTTTATAGCAGCATAAGTTTCCATGCCTCTTCTACCCTTCCTTGATTAAGGAATTCTTTGGCTTTGAGGAGTTGGTGTGTTATGCGGGTGCTTTCATCGCCGATAAAGGCGTTTAATAGTTCCTGGATTTCGGGTTCGTATTTGAAGCTGTCGATTTCTCCGTCCGTGGGGATTGCTTCAATACTGGCCAATTGTTCAAGTTCCTGCACATTGAAGACGCCTGAAGAGCTGATAAAATTTGGGATATCTGATTTTTGCATAAATAATGGTTCAAAAAAAGCTGAACCTTGTAAAGTTCAGCTTTTATGCATGAAATGCAAAGTATTAAATCTTTTCGATGATCTTATCTGCGAATTCCGATGTTTTGAGAAGTGTTGCTCCTTCCATCAAGTTATAGAAATCTACGGTAACCGTTTTATCCTTGATGGTTTTTGCCAATGCAACAACAATGGCATCTGCAGCTTCTATCCAGCCCATGTATTCCAGCATCATAACCCCACTAAGGATTACAGATGAAGGATTCATGGTATTGGTATTTGCGAACCTTGGTGCAGTACCATGTGTCGCTTCAAAGATGGCATGGCCGGTCTTGAAATTAATATTCGCTCCGGGGGCAATTCCAATTCCTCCTACCATGGCAGCCAAAGCATCTGAAATATAATCTCCGTTCAGGTTCAGGGTGGCAATCACATCATAATCTTGTGGTGCCAACAGGATCTGCTGAAGGAAGTTATCGGCAATAATATCTTTGATGATCAGTTTACCGGCTTGTTCAGCTGCTTTCTGCTCCGCATTTGCAGCATCCTGACCATCCTTAGCCTTGGTCTGTTCCCATTGGTTCCAAGTATAGACTTTGTCGGAAAACTCTTTTTCTGCCAATTCATAACCCCAGTTTTTAAAGGCCCCTTCAGTATATTTCATGATATTGCCTTTATGGACCAGCGTTACGGATTTACGTCCTTCTGCCAATGCAAACTCAATTGCCGCACGGATAAGTCGCTTTGATCCTTCTTCAGAGACAAACTTCAATCCTACCCCAGTACTGTTGCTGAAGTTGTAATCGACGTTTAAGTCATTCTTTAGAAAATCTTGGATTCTTTTGGATTCAGCGGTACCCGCTGCAAATTCAATTCCTGCATAGATATCCTCTGTATTCTCCCTGAAAACTACCATGTCCACTTTTTCGGGATGTTTTACCGGCGAAGGAACGCCTTCATACCATTTTGTGGGGCGTTGGCAGACATATAGATCTAACTCTTTTCTCAATGCTACATTCAAGGAACGAATACCTCCTCCAATTGGAGTGGTTAATGGTCCTTTGATCCCTACCAAGTATTCCTTGAAAACATCCAAGGTTTCTTCTGGCAACCAGCTTCCGGTTTCATTGAAAGCTTTTTCTCCAGCAAGGACCTCTTTCCAATTTATTTTACGCTTTCCAGCATATAGCTTTTGAACTGCTGCATCAAAAACCCTTACTGAAGCTTTCCAAATATCAGGACCGATTCCATCGCCGATAATAAAAGGTATGGTAACCTGATCGGGAACTAATAATTTACCTGTTGAATCTATACTGATCTTATTTGACATAATAATCTGATTTATTGTTATTTATCTTTACTAAACATATTCCCAATTTCACGGCTGATCCTTCTAAAGATCGGCGCAGTTTGGATATCTTCGTATTCATCAATATGTTGGTCCTCAAGACGAGAAGGAAAGATTAATAGTAAGTTCTGATTTTTATAGTACTTCCCTACTCTCTTTGCAAGTCCGTCCAATGAATCTCGATAGGAAACATCACCATATCTAGCAGAAACAAAGACTAACATCGAGTCGGCATTGCTAAATGTTGCCAATCCATAGATGTTGTCCCAATCTTCATAGTGTTCAAAAGTTGCAGGAACACTAGATTTCAGGGAATCCAGCATCTGGATGATGGCCTGATGACTTCTATGATTACATACGAAGGTAATAGGCAGGGTCAATTCGGATGCCAACTTGGTCATTTTCTCCATCCAATAAGCGAATCCTACTTCAGATTCAGCTAATGGCGGAACGAAAACGGTGATGGACTTATTGGTAATGAACGGTTTCTCGATCCTGCACATCATCAAGGTAGAGTCTGTTCGGTTCAGGATACTTTCGGTTTTTTCACCTACGATCTTTTCAACAAAGCTCGTTGCACTTGGCCAACCTAAGATTAGACAGTCTGCAAAAGCTTCTTTGGATGCCCTACTGATCCCATTTGCAATATTGAAATCGACCTTGGTCTGCAATTCGACCTCCGTTTCTGAACCTGAGGCGTATCTCGCCATTTTATCCAGGTTCTGCCTAGCTTGATGCAGGTTTCTCTCGGCCAATTCATCATTAGGCACGACACTTAGGATATTCAATGGATGCGGAGATTTCTTTGATTTGACCAAGGTGGCAAAATCTAGGATGGCTTCCATATTATTCAGGTTCGCAATAGGGATGACGATCTGCTCGTCATGCTCTTCCACATGCTCGATATGTTCTTCATGCTGTCTTCCTTCCAATACAATTTTCTTGGAAGCATTTTCAGTGACTATAGATGCTATGATACAGCTGACAAGAATCAGCATAATCGTACCGTTCAGGACATTCTCATCAATAATATCATTATTATATCCGACCATAATAATAGCCAAAGTCGCAGCCGCATGGGCATTACTTAAGCCAAAGATCAGGTTCCTCTCGTTGGTAGAATATTTGAAAGCCCATTGGGTCGCCGTAGCTGCCAAGAACTTACCTACGATACCTACCAAGGTCAATGCACCGGCTACATAAAACACAGTCAATCCCGAGCTATTGGTAATCACACCAATATCGACGATCATCCCTACGGAAATCAAGAAGAATGGGATAAATATTGCGTTACCAATAAATTCGATCCGGTTCATCAGAGCGGATGAATGGGGAATCAGTTTATTTAATGCCAATCCGGCAACGAATGCTCCGATGATGGGTTCAAGGTTTGCCATCTCGGCAAGGAAAGCAGCAAAGAACACCACGGTAAGCACGAAAATATAATGTCCAGTTTTTTCACTTTCCACCTTTTCAAAGAACCATTTCGCAATTTTTGGAATGACGCCGAACATGATAAATAGGAAAATCGCAAAGGAAATACCTAGGGTTACCCAGAATTCATTGTTGATATCACCCTGTGAAGCACCTTTGATGACAGCCAAAATGATCAACACCGCGGTATCCGTTAAGATGGTTCCCCCAATGGTAATAGCAACGGCCTCGTTCTTCGAAATACCGTAACGGTTAACAATAGGATAAGAAACCAAAGTATGGGTGGCAAACATGCTCGCAATCAAAATACTGGTGAGCAGGCTATAGTCCAAGACATAATAACAGACCGGAAATCCAATGGAAATTGGGATAATAAAGGTGAAAAGACCGAACATGGCAGACTTGTGCTTGGTCTTTTTGAATTCGTTCATGTCTAGCTCCAAACCTGCAATAAACATGATGTAAAGTAATCCAATGGTAGAAAAAAGGTCTACAGCGGAATTCTTTTCCAACCAGTTCAGTCCATGCGGGCCAATGATCATCCCTGAGATAATCAGTCCTATAATACCTGGGACTTTGATGGGTCTCAGTAATATGGGTGACAATAAAATAATGAAGAGTACTAGAGAAAATATAAGCACCGGATTAGTTAGTGGTGCTTCGAACGCGTGGATTAAGTGGTCAAAAATTTTGTCGCTCATATAATTATTTCTGTAAGTCAATACAATTGAAAACTGAGATTGTTTTCATCGGAAAGATAATGAAAATTAAGGTAAATAATGATTAGGGCCAGTAATTTGGCAAGAATGTTACTTGAATTGTATGGTCTTAATCGGTGATATCCGCGAGATCAACATGGATGGAATAAACAAAGTGACCAAGGCAATGCCAATGAGTGAAACATTTAGCCATAAAACTGCCATCCATGATATTTCCATGGGCACAAAGGAAACATAATAGATACTTGGATCGAGCTTGAAAAAATGCGTACTGGTCTGGAATGCGTATAAACCTAAGGCTACCAGATTGCCAAGGACAAGTCCGTAACCGATCAGGTATAATGAATTGTACAGAAATACAGTCCTGATCTTTGTGTTTCTCATCCCTAATGCCTTAAGCATCCCTATCATCGGTGATCTTTCCAAAATGGAGATCAATAATGCTGAGATCATGTTGATGACTGCCACCACCACCATCAGAACAAAAATAATATTGTCGTTCATGTCGAGCATATTCAGCCAATTGAAAATATCCTGCATTTGCATGACAACATTGGTAGCATATAGACTTACCCCCAAATTATTGTTTAGCTCATCTGTAGTTTTAAAGAGTTGGTTAAAGTCCCTAACACGGACTTCATAACCACCAGCTTGATGATCCTCGAGATTGTTCAACCTTCTGATCAAGGGAAGCGAACCGATCACATAAATTTTATCAAGTTCCTCGGAGTTGGTGGAGAAGATTCCTTTGACAACAAATTTCCGTTTCCTCACCGGCTCTTGGATGAAGTACATGATAAAGCTTTCACCAACTTTCAGATGGAGCCTATTGGCCATCAAGGAAGAAATCAAGAGTTGATTATCGGCATCTTCGGCAGAAAAGTTTATGGTATCGCCTTCAAGGATTGTTTTGGACAGAAAGTCTTGGTCATAGTCTTTATCGATCCCTTTCATCAGGACTCCTTCAACCTCCCCCTTCACATTCATGATACCGGCCTTGGTAGCAAAAGGATAAACCTCTAAAACATTGGGATTTTGTTTGATTCGAGCTAATTGCTTTTCGTCCATTGAAATTGGGGAATTGACATAGGAGTCATTTTGTTCATTCTTGAGGATAATGATATCACCAAAAAAGCCCCTTTGTTTTTCCGTAATTTCGCTTTTGAATCCATTAAGGATTGCTACAGCAAGAATAATAGCCATAATAGCCAAGGCCAAAGCCCCAATAGTGACGCGCACGATTAATTTGGAAAACGTACGGTTTCCTTCAAGTGTGATCCTCTTGGCTAAGAAATATGGAAAATTCAAGCTTAAATTAAATTTGTAACTTCGCAAAGTTAATAAAATTTGTCGTCCAACAATAAGGATGTCTTAGCATCCTTAAGGTAATTTATTCATATATGCGTATTATATTTATGGGCACCCCAGACTTTGCAGTTGCTTCGTTGAAAGCATTGATCGATGCGGGCGAAGAAGTGGTTGCAGTAGTTACGGGTCCTGATAAGCCTGCAGGAAGAGGCCAGAAAATCCATGAATCCGCTGTAAAGCAATTTGCGGTATCACAAAACATCCCTGTGCTTCAGCCGCAAAAATTAAAAGACCCCACATTTTTGGAAGAATTAAAATCCTACCGTGCAGATTTGCAAGTGGTGGTTGCTTTCAGAATGTTACCTGAATTGGTCTGGAACATGCCCGCAAAGGGAACAATCAATGTACACGCCTCACTACTGCCAAATTATCGCGGAGCAGCTCCAATTAATCACGCAATTATTAACGGTGAAAAAAGTTCAGGTGTCACGACCTTCTTATTGCAGCATGAAATTGATACTGGGAACATCCTATATTCGACAGAAGTCCCTATTTCCGACACCGATAATGCCGGAGACCTTCATGACAAATTGATGGTTGCTGGAGCAGAATTACTGATAAAAACCGTAAATGCCATAAAAACAGGCAACATCAACCCAATCCCACAGGATGATTTAGGGGAGAATTCAGAATTAAAGCATGCTCCTAAAATCTTTAAAGAGGATTGCCTGATCGACTGGAATAAAAGTACGGAAGAAATTTATAATTTAATCAGGGGACTCAGTCCATATCCAGCGGCATTTACCCACTTAGATGGCAAGGTCTTAAAGATTTATTCGGCTGAAAAAGAAATTACGGGACACAATGATTTACCTGGTTCTTACCTATCGGATGGAAAAACGAGTTTGAAATTTGCAACTGGAGACGGTTATCTAAAACTTACTGAAGTACAAATTGAAGGAAAGAAGAGAATGTTAGTTAGTGATTTTCTTAGGGGCTTTCGCTTGGACAAATTGACAGATTAATCTTCTACATACTTAAAAATATCACCAGGCTGACAGTCTAAGGCTTTGCAAATCGCATCCAACGTACTGATTCGTATTGCTTTAGCCTTTTGGTTTTTAATTATGGAAAGGTTGGAAAGTGTGATACCAACTTTTGCGCTCAATTCATTCAGAGACATTTTTCTCTGAGACATGATTTCGTCTAAATGAACAATTATAGGCATAACAGATCTATTTTTGCTTTTGAATAATATTATTGATGAAAACAATTCATGTTTCGATTTGTTTTATAACGAGAAAAAGGAAAATGAAATACGCAAGAAAAATTAGTTAAATGTGTGTTAAATACTTGTAAATCGGCGAGATTGACAGGTTTTTGGAATGATTTTTGATGTTAGTATAACATCAACTCACCACAGATAACTAACTCATAATGAGTTAATAAATTACAATAAGATTAGAAATAATTGGGATAAATTCGTTATGTTTGCAAACATTTCAGAAAAGAAAGGTTTATTTATTTAGATGAGACAGCTCAAAATTACACAATCCATCACCAACCGTGAATCGCAATCACTAGACAAGTATTTGCATGAAATCGGCAAGGTAGATTTAATTTCGGCAGAAGAAGAGGTTATTCTAGCTCAAAGAATTCGTGAAGGCGATCAGGTTGCTTTGGAGAAATTAACAAAAACCAACTTACGTTTCGTAGTATCCGTTGCAAAACAATACCAGAATCAAGGTTTGACCTTAGGGGACTTGATCAACGAAGGGAACTTAGGCTTAATAAAAGCAGCAAAGAGATTCGATGAGACAAAAGGGTTTAAGTTTATTTCTTATGCAGTTTGGTGGATTCGTCAATCAATTTTACAGGCAATTGCTGAGCAATCTCGTATCGTTCGTTTACCATTGAACCAAGTAGGGTCCTTAAGCAAAATCAGCAAGGCCTTTTCAAAATTGGAGCAAGAATATGAGCGTGAACCATCTCCAGAAGAATTAGCGGATATTTTGGAAACCACGGTTGACAAAGTTTCGGATACATTAAGTAATTCTGGACGTCACGTATCTATGGATGCACCATTTGTACAAGGTGAAGAAAACACCCTATTGGACGTTTTGGAAAACAGCGACCCTGACACTGACAGTTCATTAATCGATGAGTCTTTATCGGAAGAAATCAAAAGATCGTTGGCTACTTTAACAGAGCGCGAAAGAGAAATCATTGTATTGTTCTTCGGATTAGGATCAAACCATCAATTGTCATTGGAAGAGATTGGAGAGAAATTCAGCTTGACTAGAGAGCGTGTGCGTCAAATTAAAGACAAGGCGTTACAGCGTCTGAGACACACCTCTAGAAGCAAGATCCTAAAATCATATTTAGGATAATAAGAGACTTTATGATTTAACAATAGGAATGCGCAAGTAAAATTGCGCATTTTTTTTGTTTAATATTTTTTCACTGAAAATAAAAAAAAGCCTAGCACGCAATGTACAAGGCTTTTTCCTTTAGAAATAATTTTGTTATTTCTTATGTAATTGTTCGTATAAGTCAATTACCTTTTTTTGCAAATCGATAACTTCTACTTCACGTGCTTGAAGACGTTTTTGAAGCTCGTTTACTTCATTCTGAATTTGTTTGTCTTCTTCAGGGTCTGAAGTAGACAACAATTGTACAAGAGATAATCCAAACAATTTAGAAATTTGGTTTAATCTCGATAAATTGACATCAGTAATTCCAGTTTCAATCTTAGAAAAAGCGGGAATCGAAATATCTAGCCTTTTTGCTACATCCTCCTGACTCCATCCTTTTTGATGTCTAAGTAATCTAATTTTTTTTCCTAATGCATTCATGGGTAAAATGTAAAATATTTATTTATTAAGTAATTATCAAATTTAAACAAATAAAGTAAATTTCAAAATCCCATTATTAAAATTTTAAAAAAATTCAGAAAGAATGTTAAAAATTTCTCAAAAATTTATCTGCAAAACTACTCATATTTACTCCATTGTAGTTGTTTGAACTCATAAACAGCAAATTATACCCATTAGACTTAAAAGTCTCCAAAAAATCCTCTAAATCAGACATTTGCGTGATCACATGGAAGGAAGGATGGTTAAAAGCTTCAGTTAAACGCCAAATTAAGTTATCTAAAGCAATATTTTTTTCCTTTATAAGTGATGTATTAACGAATACGACAGCGAAATCCGATTCATTCATCGAATTTGCGTATTCCGTAATAAACTCAGAGTCAAGACTGTCGTATGCATTTAATTCAATGACAGTTACCAATGCCTGATTCGGGAATTGTTCCTTAACGGCATGGATACTGGACCGCAGTTTACTTGGCGTGTGTGCAAAGTCCTGATATACTACACTTCCGTTCTGGCTGGCGACAAACTCAAGGTACCGGATTGAGCTCTTAAAATCCTGGATTGCGCCATAAAACTCATCTCGCTTCACTCCTAGCCACTCACAAACCGTGAAAGCCCCAGCAATATTGGATAGATTATGTTTTCCGAAAACCTTTAGGGGAATATTCTCATCGGCGACATGGATGTATGTTACGCCTTTGTTAATGGTATACTCTGGCAATTTATAACCATGGCGATTTATTTTGATATCCATGGTCTTTTCGACCACTTCTCTGGTGTTTTTATCGTCCTTGTTATATATTAGCGTGCCTTTAGGTACAATCGTACGTATAAAGTCCTCAAACTGCTTAAAATATTCTTCTTCTGTGATAACGGTTTTAAAGTGATCCCAATCAATACCACTGATCAAGGCAATATTGGGCTTATATTTTAAGAATTTTGATTGTTTATTAACTGCTGAAGCATAATACTCATCCCCTTCAATAATCATTAAATTATTTTCAGGATTCAATTGCAGAAGGTCATCAAATCCTTCCAACTGAGCCCCTACCAGATAATCGAAATTCCGTCCCAGTTTTTTCAGGACATGCATGATCATACTGGTAATGGTTGTTTTACCATACGTACCGGCGATGACAACACGTGTTTTCTCGGCACTCTGTTCATAGACAAATTCAGGGAAAGAGTAGATCCTGATCCCTAAATCCTTAGCTTTTTGTAGTTCAGGATTGTTTTCATCGGCATGCATCCCCAAAATTACAGCATCAATATCTTCTGTAATCTTTTCCGGGAACCAACCAAGCTCTTTCGGCAACAAACCAGCTTCACGAAGCTGAGATTTCGAAGGCTCTACGATTTGATCATCAGAACCCGTTACTTGATGGCCTTGTTCAGCTAAATTAATAGCTAAATTATGCATGATACTTCCGCCTATGGCAATAAAATGAATGCGCATTTAGTTTGCTTTAATGAATTTGGCTGCACACCAGGTATCCAGCACTTTTTTTTCTACAAATTGAAAACCTAAGCTTTCAGCTTTGTTCTTTAAGATTTCTAAATCCTCACCATCATAAAAACCGGAGATGTACAACTCTCCAGGATTTTCAAGGTCAGCAAAATATACATCAAATTGATCCAACAAGATGTTCCTATTGATGTTTGCCAATATGGTATTAAATTTCTTGCCTTCTATTGCCTCTTTAGAGCCCAATTTAGCTTCAATATTGTCTACATGGTTCAGCAGCTTGTTTTCCAAGACACTTTCCACACAGATGGGGTCAAAATCAACGGCAAGAATATTCGATGCCCCTCTTTTAGAAGCCAGGATCGCCAAGATCCCAGTTCCGCAGCCCATATCTAAAACAGCCTTGCCATCAAAATCGTTTTCCAAGATGTACGAAAGCATCATGGAGGTAGTTTGATGATGGCCTGTTCCGAAAGACATTTTCGGATCAATGATGATCTGATACGGATATTCAGGCTTATCCTCATGGAAAGTAGCCCGAACATAACATTGATCATCGACTACAATAGGACTAAAATTGCTTTCCCAAACTTGGTTCCAGTTCTTGTTCTCCAATTCTTTCACCACATAGGAAATGTCATAGCCTTCTGTTTCGGCGACCAAAACAGTCTCAAGAGCCTGGATATCCAGGTTGGCAGCTGGAATATAAGCAACAAAACCTTGGTCTTGATCCTCGAAAGTATCAAAACCAAGGTTTGCCAATTCAGCTATAAGCAAATCCTTTTGCCATTCCTCAATATTGGAGGATGTAAAAGCAACTGCTGTATACTTCATATTTTAAGCGTTAAAAACGTTAATAATTTGCAAGAAATCACGTGATTTCAATGATGCACCACCGATCAATCCACCGTCGATATCAGGCTGAGAGAATAGGCTCTGTGCGTTTGATGGATTGGCACTACCACCATAAAGAATGCTAGTATTGTCAGCAACCTCTTGACCAAACTGATCAGCTAAGGTTTTACGGATAAAAGCATGGACTTCTTGAGCTTGCTCAGGGCTAGCTGTCAATCCAGTTCCGATTGCCCAAACCGGCTCATAGGCCAAAACGATGTTTTTAAAAGCTTCTGCATCTAAGTGGAACAAGGCTTTGCTCAATTGTGTTTTGATCACATCAAAATAAGAACCCGACTCACGCTCATCCTTAGTTTCACCGATACAGAAAATAGGCTTAAGATTATGCTTAAGTGCGGCATCAACTTTCTCTGCCAAAAGCTCATCTGTTTCACCAAAATAAGCACGGCGTTCAGAGTGTCCCAAAATCACGTATTCTGCACCAGTAGATTTCACCTGCGATGCAGAGATCTCACCAGTATAAGCACCAGATTCG
This sequence comes from Sphingobacterium sp. LZ7M1, assembly GCF_024296865.1. Lineage (GTDB taxonomy): Bacteria > Bacteroidota > Bacteroidia > Sphingobacteriales > Sphingobacteriaceae > Sphingobacterium. The sequence goes on from NZ_CP101134.1 coordinate 2,557,508, forward strand.
TGTTCATTGATGTTTTGAGCACCGATAGATACATTCTTGGTAGAAGCACTTAATTTAGAAATTGCTGCCAAATGGATAAACGGGCTACATACAACGACTTCTTGATTTCCAATCACCTCGTCCTTCACCATATTCACGATTTCTGAGAACAAGCTAATTCCTTGCTCATAATCCATGTTCATTTTCCAGTTTCCAGCTACAATATTTTTACGCATAGTGTTTTGTATTTATTATATGTTTAAGATTGATTTTCCACATGCAGGTATTTGACATCATCAAATATATATTTGAAAATGGAGAGATTGCTTTGCAGACTTTCCGAACCTGTTATTTGTTCCCTTCGCTCCATCATATTGATAAATTTCTCAAAAGTATAAGCAGTCGATTCTCTGTCGGTCAACCAACTGAAATCAGGCACAAATTTGGGAATAAATTTTGACATTGCAATCTGTGAGCCGACGCCAATTACGGACCCTGTTGTAAATGAAGAATTTATGGCACACATCGCATAGTCACCCATAAATAATCCACATTTATATTCACTGGTTTCACGGTAGCTAAGATCCTCATAATCAAACAACCGTACAAACTGCCAATTGTTTTTCAGATTCGAATTGGAGGATCCGGCTCCTATGTTGCAGCCTTCGCCGATCACAGAGCAACCTAAATAGCCTTCATGTCCTTTGGCACTGTTTCCCCAGATCACCGTATTATTGATTTCTCCGCAAACGGTGCTTCCCGGACCTATACTGGTATTTGGATATATCCTCGCTCCCGACTTCACCCTGGCAGCATCACCAATAGCCACATAACCCTTCAAAAACGCCCCTTCTTCAATCTTTGCATCCTTTCCTATATAAATAGGCCCTTCCAAGCTATTTAAACTTACTCCTTCCACCTGAGCACCCTCTTCAATAAATATCCAAGAACCAAACACCATGTTAGTCTCACTGATAGCAGCAGATTGGCGACCAGCGGTCAATAAATTATAGTCGAAAAGTAATTGGGATTTATTTTGAAGGAATATATCTTCCAGAAATCTTAAACAGTGTATTTCAGAAGATGACTTGATGGGATTGTAATTTTCAAATAGGTTTTCAAGGTCCAGACTAGGTTCGCTGGTCTTGATGGCGATCCATGAAGTTTCATCGACCAGCACATCTCCTTTTTCCATTGCTTTCAATTCTTTGACCAAGCTTTCAGAAGGCAGGACATTGGCCCTGATAAAAAGAAATTCAGGAGAATCCTGATGTTCAAAGGGATATTTTCCGGATAGATGATCAGCAGTAAAATAAGTTGCCGGAGATTGGAAAATATGCTCCCATTTTTCATTCAATGTACAAATACCTGTTCTGATATTGCCAACCGGACGGGTTGAAGCAAAAGGAAAGAGACGCTTACGCCAGTGCGCGTTATCAAATAAAACTATGGTTAGCGACATGAAATAAATGTACATAAAAAATCCCGACAAATAAACTTTATCGGGATAATATCAGTTTCTTTATAGTAAAGAATATTACTTTTTGTTGTAACGGCTACGGAATTTATCAATACGTCCAGCTGTATCAACCAATTTCATCTTACCAGTGTAGAATGGGTGTGATGTGTGAGAAATCTCTAACTTTACCAATGGGTACTCGTTACCATCTTCCCAAGTAATAGTTTCTTTTGTATCAACACAAGATTTAGTAACGAAAGCGTAGTCATTAGACATGTCTTTAAATACAACTAATCTGTAGTTTGATGGATGCAAATCTTTTTTCATTTTATCTTATGATTACTATATAATTCAACAATTGAGGTGCAAAGATAATTTATTTTTCATTCAAATACAAAAAACATAAACAAATTCATTTCCACACCTGTGAATAAGTTCTACTTGCCTTTGAATCAGCAAATACATTTCCGAGGATTTTCATCAGCAGAATTACAAAAGTAAACAAATCCCGTCAAATACAAGCCTTTTTTCTTCATAAGCATCATTAAATAGTTCTAATTTCATACTTTTGCACAACATTATAAGTTGTACGTAAAATGAGCATCGGATTATCTGAACAAGAACAACAAAGAAGGCTAAACCTGAAAGCCTTGATCGACCTAGGCATTGACCCCTTCCCAGCTGAAGAGTTCAAAGTAAATGCTACGGCTGAAGATATTTTAGAAAACTACGAAAGAGATAAGATCAATTATAAAAGCATCAGTTTTGCTGGACGTATCATGAGTCGCCGTGTGATGGGGAGTGCCTCATTCTTGGAACTTCAAGATTCGACCGGGCGTATTCAAGCTTACGTAAAACGTGATGACATCTGCCCTGACGAAGACAAGACCTTATATAATACCGTATTCAAAAAGTTATTGGATATCGGTGATATCATTGGTATCACTGGTTTTGTGTTCACTACCCAAACGGGAGAAATCAGTATCCACGTCCAAACCTTAAAGGTACTTACCAAAGCTTTGAGACCTCTTCCTATCGTTAAGGAAGCAGACGGAAAGACTTTTGATGCCTTTACAGATCCAGAACAACGCTATAGAATGCGCTATGTTGACCTGATCGTAAATTCCCATAATAAAGAGATTTTTGTTAAGCGTACGAAGCTGTTCAACGCTATGCGTGAATACTTCAACAACGCTGGATATATGGAAGTAGAGACTCCGATCTTACAGGCAATCCCTGGTGGAGCGGCTGCACGTCCATTCATTACCCATCACAATGCATTGGATATCCCATTGTATCTGCGTATCGCCAATGAACTTTATCTGAAAAGATTGATCGTTGGAGGTTTTGATGGAGTCTATGAGTTCTCCAAAAACTTCAGAAATGAAGGTATGGACAGAACACATAACCCGGAGTTTACCGCTATGGAAATCTATGTAGCCTATAAAGACTACAACTGGATGATGGATTTCACAGAAAATCTATTAGAGCACTGTGCAATCGCGGTAAACGGTACTACAGAAGCTACATTTGGCGAGCATCAGGTTGATTTCAAAGCGCCTTATCCTAGGGTGAGCATGACGGATGCTATCAAACAGTTCACCGGTTTTGATATCACAGGAAAATCGGAGGATGAAATCCGCCAGGCAGCAAAAGGCATGGGAATCGATGTAAATGACACGATGGGTAAAGGAAAGTTGATCGATGAAATCTTCGGAGAGAAATGTGAAGGGAACTTTATCCAGCCTACATTTATCACAGACTACCCTATCGAAATGTCTCCATTGACAAAAAAACATAGAGACAATCCAGAATTGACAGAACGTTTTGAACTGATGGTCTGCGGTAAGGAAATTGCCAACGCATATTCTGAGCTTAACGATCCTATTGATCAAAGAGAACGTTTCGAGCATCAACTAAAACTATCTGAGAAAGGTGATGACGAAGCCATGTTCATTGACCAGGATTTCTTGCGTTCATTGGAATACGGTATGCCTCCTACCTCAGGACTAGGAATCGGAATGGACAGATTGATCATGTTCCTGACCAACAACCCTTCGATCCAAGAAGTGCTATTCTTCCCTCAGATGCGTCCTGAAAAAGTTGCTAAAGTTGCTTCAACAGCTGATTATGTAGAACAAGGAATTCCTGAAGCATGGGTTCCCGTACTTCAAAAAATGGGATTCACGACCATTGAACTTCTCAAAGAAGCTAACCCAAACAAAGTTTTCAATGACTTGGGCGGAATGCGTAAGAAAATGAAATTAGACGTTGCCATGCCAACAAAAGACGAAGTCTTGGCTTGGTTCGAATAAACATAACAAAACAATAAAAAAGCTCCAATGAATAATCATTGGAGCTTTTTTTTAATCCTAAATGTGGATTAGTTAACAACTAATTGCTTTATCATATAATCATACTTATACTCCTGAAAATATTTACTGAAACTACCCAATTTTACAGCTGTAAAATATAATGGATAATTCAATTCCAAAATACTTTCCTTTTTAATCTTTGTCCAACGTTTAAATAAACTATTGATTTTTTCAGCTCCTGTCGCCTTCTCAATTAACGTTTCTTTCATGCCACTATTACGATGATAAACAACGAATCTTGTTTCATCTAAAACTTTCATTTCTTGAGCAGATAATTTAATATCCTTTACGCATTTTTCATATGCATTAACAAATTCCGCTTGAGGAAAGTCTGATTGCAGGACATAATAAGAAACCAGACCATAATAGACCCAATTAACATAATACAGATCAGGATTGTTGATTTTTATTTTGTCATAATCAGATTGCAAGATCAATTCATTTTGATCAGGTAAATCCATTCGTGGATTTACAGTCAAACTTTTGTCAAAACCAAATACGCTGTTCTTTACGTCTTTGTAACCCAACATCTCCTTATAGAATAGATCTCTTTCCTTCACATTAACAAAATAGCCCTTAAACATATTGAAATCATTAAAATATAGTCCAGAACCAGCAGTTGATTCCAAATATTTTACCGCTCTATCTTTATTTTCTATCATAAGGTCCTGAAACTGCTTGAAACTTTCAAATTTTTCATTCTCGAAAGCAAGATTCATTTGGGAGATACTGAAACTTATTGGTTGCTTTTTATACGCATCAAAATAATCCAAGTCAAATCCATTTTGTTGACTTTTTAAATTGAATATCCTTCCTGGATAAATCTGGTCTGCATTAAGCTCATCAACCAAAAATTCATCATTTTTATCATCAACAGCAATAGAAACAAATTTATACTGCTCTTCATCTTCCCGTATTGGAATATTATTTTCTTTTGAGCACGAAATAAATACGAATAATGAAAAAGCAATGATTTTAATAGAATGTGATTTCATAATTTTTATCAAACAGTTAATAAATGTAAATATATGTTTTATGACAATCGAAACAGTCAAAAGATTAATGAAAAATGGGTTTTTTATCAAATAATTTTTCAGGTTCAAATCATAGCTAAAAATTGAGGTATCCCATCTAATCAAAACAATTGAAATATTTTACCGTTTACTTATTTTAGACTGTATGGCTAAAAACAAAATCTATGAGAAAGCTCAATTTTATATATTTCATCCCCCTTTTGGCTGCCTGCGCAAGCAACCAAGGCAGCAGCACAAAACCTCCAAAAATCATGGGGAATTGGCAATGGATTGAAACCTCTGGCGGATTTGCCGGAATCACGAAAACACCCGAATCTACCCGCGAAATCAAGCATCTGCAAATAACAAAAGACAGCGTGTACTACTACGAAAATGGTGAACTGACTTCCACCCTGCCCTATAAACTCACCTTGACCAAGTCCATGCTCAATAACAAGGACAGCTGGCTGCTCAATGAAGCCCCACATAAGGTATTTGTTTACCGACAAGATAGCACCCTTGTCCTACAAGAAGACTGCTTTGATTGCTATTCACATAAATACGTGAAGATGAAGGAGAAGTAAGGTGGTTAGACATTAGACACAAGACATTAGACATAAGACAACAAGACGTCGAAACGGCTAGAGCAGCAAAACTATTATCGCACTCCCAATTCTTTAAAAAAAAATGTAATCCTCAATCTTCGATTGAGGAACTGTACGCCAAAATGGCTAACATAAAATTTCATAGAGAAATATGCTGTGTTTATTCTGAGAATTTTCGTGCTTACCAATTACAAGTTGGTTAGAACTATGTTTCTAGCTAAGCAATCCCAAGTTTAATTTCCAGAAAAATATCTTTTTTACGGCATACTGCCCTAGAAGGGCAGTATTATTTTAGCAATGGTATCGAACAATACAGGGTTAATGCAAAAACGCTGTTCGATTAATCGAACAGCGTTTTTGCGCGACCTCCAGGCTAGCGTTCCATCTCTGCTAAAATAATGGAACCCCAAAAGGGGGTCTTTACCTACCAAATTTGACACCTTTCTAACCCCATATTGCTGCAATCTTGGTCTATCCTCTAATCCTTAGGTTCCCGGTTCATTCCATGATCTTGGTCTATCCACCAATCCCTTCCATCCTGGTTCAAATGCATTTGGCCGTATGCGATGCCCCTACCAAATTTGATTCCTTTCCTGCCCCATCCTTCTAACAATCCCAAAAAAGAAAATTATTCTGTGAAAGCTGAAGATCTTTTGTCTGATGTCTATTGTCTGATGTCTAAAAACAAAAAGCCCCCGTTTTAAGGCGGGGGTTTTTGTTTTTATTTAGTTGCATCCGGAAGGAGAATAAACTTATAGAAGTCTTCTTCTTTCAGGTACTTATTTGCGGCTTCTTTGACAGACTCCACGGTTACTTTATCTAGTTCTTCCAGATAACGGGTAACATTGGTTGGATCCGTTTGATTCTGAACTGAACCAAGTATTTCACTTGCCCAGAAACCATTTTCCCTTAGGCTTAATTCCAACTGACGCTTTTCTTCAATCTTGAACTTATCCAGATCAACCTGTGATGGACCATTGGCTTTTAACTTTTTGATCTCATCCATGGATGAGTTGATCAAGGAAGGGTATTTGTCCACACTTGTTCCAAAAACGATCAGGAAGGAATATCTTGGTTTAGGGAATTTACTGTAGGAGAACCTTGCTCCAGTTCCATAAACACCACTTTCTTCCTCGCGAAGGCGCTCGATCAATTTATTGGTTAGAATAGTCTCCACAGCGCTTGCATTGATGTTCTCCTGCTCATTATAGGTATAATCTCCATATAAGGTCAAACGAACCATGGCCTTCGCCTCTTTACCTTTATTTACGATTTTCTCAACTCCCTTATTTTTTTCATAAAGGTTCAGGTCCTTAGGCTTTTCAGCACGGTTTGTTGTTGGCAATGAAGCAACATATTCTTCTAAATATGGTTTGATTTCTTCCTCAGTGAAGGAACCAACAATCACAAAAGTAAAATCAGAAGCATCGGCAAATCTATCTTTATAGATCTCTAACGCTCTAGCTTGGTTCACTTTATCAAGTTCGTTAATACCATAAGGAACACGACGGATGCTATTTCCATAAAGCGTACGCTGTATAGCATCACTGTAAACGAAGTTTGGATCGTTGTCACGGTTTGCCATCATGTCCTTTTGCTTGCTAATGGTACTTTGGAACACATCATCCTCAATTCTAGGCTCGGTAAAGTATCCATAGACCATTTCGAAGGCAGTTTTCAAACTCTCCTTGTCTGTAGCACCTCTCAACCCTTCAGAACGCTCCGTAATGTAAGGGCTAATGTTGACTTCCTTGCCGGTCAAGCTTTTCTGCAATTCCACGGTATTCAATTGTCCGATACCTGAACTGTTCACTAAATTTCCAGCAAAAGTTGCAGACATATAATCAGCATCTGAATATAATGAAGTACCACCTGGGCTATAAGCAGAGATCATGATTTGATCATTCTTGAATTTGGTTGGTTTCAATAAAACCTTAACGCCATTGCTCAAGGTCAATTCCTTGGTTTCAATGCCGTCGATAGATTTTTCAGATTTAATCGAACCCTTCACTGGCGTCTTAGATAACATTGGTAAATCAGAAACCTTATCATCATACGGTTTTAGATCTTCCTTTTCGATAGCTGCAAACCATGAATTTACAGCGGCTTCTTCAGGAAGTTTGTCTTTCTCTGCATCCGGAGCCAAGATCAAAACATCTCGGTTTATATCCTTATAGAATTCCTTACCAACTGCTTCCACCTCTTTTAGGGTCAATGTCGGTAATAATTGTTTCGTGATTTCATAGCGATCCTCATTGCTCAATGCCGGACCATCCTTCAAGAAATGGTTCAGATAAGCATTTACATAGCTATCTGACTTTCTTTTGTCACGCTCCACATAAGAAGTCTCATTATTTTTCGCAATTGAGCTGACAGCGCGTTTAAATTCAGTTTCTGTAAAACCAAACCTTTGGAAACGGTCCAATTCTCTGACCACTGCTTTAAATCCTTCTTCGAACTGTCCAGGTTTAGAAACGAAAAATGCACCTAAATTATCCAATCCGCCAAGGAATCCCGAGATATCCACACCACCTTGAATGAAAGGAGGATTAGCAGATTGACTCAATTCACTGTAACGGGCATTGATCATTTGGTTAAAGACATCCTTCAATAATTCTCTTCTATAGTCTTTGACCGTGCTTACCTTTTCTTCTGGGTGCTTGATCATGATCTGACCAACCGTATAGGTCATTTCTGGATCTGTTACCTTAATGAATTGGTTCTTGTTTAATAGATCAACCTTGTATTCTGTACGCGGTTTGATGGTCTTAGGAACCTTCATGTCCGAGAACAATCTTTTCACTTCCGCCTCCATCTGCTGAGGATCTACATCCCCTACAATAATTAAAGATTGCAGATCAGGACGGTACCATTCAGCATGGAAATTACGGATTACCTCCGGATCAAAATTCATGATCACCTGTTCCGTTCCGATTGGAAGACGATCTGCATAGCGCGAGCCATTTAACATCACCTTGATGTACTGATCACGCATACGTTGCTGAGCGCCTCTACCACCACGCATCTCTTCCATGATTACGCCACGCTCCTTATTGATCTCGTCGGTTTCCAACAAGGCATCCTGTGCCCAATCACGCATTACCTGTAATCCATTTTTTAACAATTCAGGATCATCAGAAGGAATAGGCAATTGATAGACAGTTTCATCAAAACTGGTATAGGCATTCAAGTCCGATCCAAAACGGACACCTGCTTTTTGCAAATAGTCAATCAAATCATTCTTAGGGAAATGTTTAAGACCATTAAAGTTCATGTGCTCCATAAAGTGCGCCAATCCCAATTCCTTTTCATTTTCCAGGATAGAACCGACTTTCATCGCCAAGTACATGGTCACACGTTTTTCCGGTTCCGAGTTTTTGCGTATATAGTATTGAAATCCATTTGCTAACTTGCCTTTAATAACATCTTTATCAAATGGCAATTTAGCGTCCCATTTCAGCGAGTCATTCATCAAGATGACCTTCGCCTCTGGGTTAAAGTTTGTTGGCACATAAGCACTAGCCATTTCTGTTGCAAAAGGCAATAAAAATGCTAATGCCAAGGGTTTTAGAAGTTTCATAATTTCAAAAAAAATTTACTAGAATGGTTACTAAATTATATTTGGAAAGCAATCTACAATAAATTTATTTAGCTTTAAAACAAATCTTCTATTCAAACTATAGAATTATATATTTTTAACAAATGGATTGGGAACTGACAAAAAGGGATTTTAAACGTTACTTATTATTGGAAAGAGGATTGAGTGACAATAGTATTGCAGCCTATTTAAATGACGTCCAAAAACTTCAGAGTTTTGCCGAATTACAACAAATTGAACTGAAGCAATTCCAAACCCAACATATACAGCAATTTCTGCAATGGATCAATGAATTCGCCGTTTCCGAATACACCCAAGCCCGACTCCTTTCTGGCATTAAGACTTTCTTCGGATTCCTTCAGATTGAACATGGCTTTCCAAATATTCCAGCTGAATTGATCGAGTCCCCTCGCCTTTCCAGAAAAATCCCTGCTGTTCTCAGTATCCAAGAAATCGACGAACTTATCGCTGGCATTGATCTTTCATCGCCAGAAGGCATGCGGAACAAAACCATCCTCGAAATCCTATACGGATGTGGACTTCGGGTCTCTGAACTTTGCAACCTCAAAATATCGAATCTCTTCCTTGATGTGGAGTTCATAAAAGTGGAAGGAAAGGGAAATAAAGAACGACTTATCCCAATAGGTCAGCAAGCGATCAAGTTCCTAAAGCTTTATTTGGACGAGATCCGTGTACATCAGGTAATCAAACCTGGCAAAGAAGATTATGTTTTCTTAAATCGCAGGGGCGCACCATTGTCCCGAGTCATGATCTATTTGATCATTAAAGACCTCGCCAATAAGATTGGTCTGAGCAAAGAGATCAGCCCCCACACCTTTCGCCATAGTTTTGCCTCCCACCTGGTTGAAGGTGGTGCAGACTTAAGGGCAGTACAGGATATGCTTGGCCATGAGAGCATTACGACTACCGAAATTTATACTCACATCGACAAAGAATACCTACAAAGTGTAATTACCCAGTTTCACCCTAGGTCATAATGCAACAAAGTTTAATTTAATTTGCAACAGCATTGCATTTAACTTATCTTTGCACTGTGATTAGATTATTGAGGTCGTATAAACAGGTAATATCATCCTTATGGATTGGCATCATGTTCCTTTCCATCAGCCTGATCGTTTTGCACCGCCATGATCATTCCCATGAAAACCAAGATGCCTGCGAAGTAAACCATAAACATCAGCACGATCATTCCCACGGAGAGGACTGTCACTATTGTTTTCTTTTCTTTCAGCAAGGCATACAGATTGAAAACCCCTTCCATTGGGAATCTAATCCGAAAGGTTTTCTATTAAATAGCATTCAAAGCATCCTAGTTTTTGAAGCTCCGATATTGGAACCCAAATCCAGCAAAAGCCTCCGGGCCCCTCCCTATGACTATTTTACCACAAACGTGTAATATATAGCATTTAATACCCTTTTTTTATAACAATACATGTTGAAATATGCATGGACTGTGCTCATCCTATTTCTAATAAATAGCGCTGTAGCTCAGGACAACTCCAATCAATATATAAAAGGTATTGTCATGGACGAGCAGGATCAGCCGATATTTGCAGCAAATATCAGTATCCAAAACTCCGACATCAGTACCTCATCCGATATCCATGGAAACTTTAAGATCAAGGTTGGCCAAGGACATCAGCATCTTACGCTAAAAGTTACGGCCTTAGGCTATGAAAACTTTGAACAACCCATCCATGTGGATAACGATACAGTACTGAAAATCAAGCTAAAAAGCTTTACCGAGAAAATCGATGCTGTACATGTTTCTGCACAGGTTGAAGAACAGCGAGCAGCCGTAAGGGCTAAGCTCGATAAGGAACAGATCGAAAAAAGCAAAGGTAAGTTAGCCGCTGAAGTCTTTTCTCAGCTATCGGGTGTTTCCATCCTTAATTCAGGCCATTCTGTGGCAAAACCGGTCATTCATGGTTTGCATTCCAACCGGATCATCCTCCTGAACAACGGAGTGAAACAGGAAGGACAGCAATGGGGAATGGAACATGCTCCAGAAATGGATCCCTTTACGGCAGATGAATTTGAAGTCATCAAAGGTGCACAGGCAGTTCGCTATGGCGCTGATGCATTGGGTGGAGTTTTGATCGCGAAAGCACAGCAAATCGACCCTAACAAATTCCAAGGCCGAGCCGATCTTATTGCCCAGTCCAATGGACGCGGTGGATCTGCCAACTTACAATTACAAGGCGGAATTAAATCCATCGAAGGCTTAGCTTGGAAACTTCAAGGTTCAGGTAAAAAACTTGGCGATAGCAGGATTCCAAATTATATATTGGGAAATACCGGCGTTGAAGAGATCAATTTCTCCGGAACGGTACAGTACCGCAAGGAAAACAATTTCTTGGAAGCATATTACAGCAGATTTTCAACTGAACTGGGGGTTTTCTATGGTGCCCATATAGGAAGTATCGAAGATATCTATGCGCGGATAGAAAATGGGGAACCATTTGAAAAATACGATTTCAGCTATAAGATCAATGCCCCTAAACAAGATGTAACCCATCAATTAGGGAAATTAAAATATCAATACAAACTGAACAGCGGACTTCAACTGGAAGCCCAATATTCTTTCCAGCAGAACCATAGGAAGGAATTTGATATGCGCAGAGCAGTTGCAGACAATATTCCCATGTCGGATATGGTATTGACCACACAACAACTCGAAGTGATGCTGAAGGCTAAATCGCATAGTTTTGGGATCGATCTAGGTAACCAGGTAAACAATAATACCGCCGGAACGGGTACCACTCCTATCATCCCTAACTTCGATAACTATTCCCTGGGCATTTTCGGGATCCATCAATTCCAATTCGACAAATGGCTATTGGAAGCAGGTTGGCGCTACGACTATCGGTATTTCGACGCAGCAGGATATCGTTATAAATATACCGATAAAGAACAGTCAGTCCCTCAGCAATATTTGTTGGAGGATACGCGAAGCTTCCATAACCTCTCTGGCTCCATTGCCGCAGCGTACAACATCAATCCTACTTGGCAATACAAAAGCAGCATTGGCCTTGCTTGGCGTGCGCCTACGGCCAACGAACTGTACAGCGATGGTGTACACCACGGTGCCGGCATCTATGAAATCGGAAACTTGGACCTCAAAGCAGAGCAAGGATTAAAATGGGTTCATTCCATTTCCCATAAATCTGAAACTTTAGCCTTGACAGCAGATGTATTTGGACAATATATCCATAACTATATCTACGCTGCGCCAAATCCAGATTCTGTGCGCCAGACCATCCGTGGTACCTTTCCAGTATTTAGTTATGGACAGGACAAAGCGCTATTCTATGGTGCAGACCTTCAATTGAAATGGAAGTTTATGCCAATCCTTCAATACACCCTGCAAGCTAGCCTAGTCCGGGCCAAGAACATCAGTACCGACACTTTCTTGCCCTATATCCCTTCAGACAGGATACAAAATGCCGTACAGTGGTATTATGCTGGTCCTGAAAAAGGATATATTAAGCTGAGCCATGAGTATGTAGCCAAACAGAATAGGTATACTGAAGGAACGGATTACGTTGCTCCTCCAGCTGCATACCAATTATTTCATGCATATATTACACATCCACTAACTATTAATAAACAACAGCTCCAACTTTCCTTGGCCGTTGAAAATCTTTTCAATACAAGCTACAAAGATTACATGGACCGTTTTAGGTACTATGCCCACCGCCCAGGAAGGAATCTTATTCTATCACTTAACTATAAATTCTAAAAAAATTACATCATGAAATCAAACATCTTTATTTTATTCATATTAGCTTCTTTCTTCACTTTCCAATCTTGTTCTAAAGATGATCCTACTCCTGAAGTAGACCAAGAAGAAGTAAGTGCAGCTACCTTGACCTTTACCGAAGTGGAAGCTGAAAAACACGATGACCATTACCACTACCATGATATCGCTAATCCTGAAATTGAAAAAGTGGAGTTTACAGGCGAGAAATTCCTTCCACCAGTTGGCGCTCATGTTCATTTGGAAGTAGGTAAATCATACCGATTCAACCTCATGGTTAAGGATTTCGCAGGTCGCGAAAGTCAGCAGACCTTCATCGACCGTGCCGATCAGCATTTTGCATTCCTTTTAGGAGCGCCAGCAGGTACCCTTGCAGCTGAATACAGCGACAAGACAGCTGATGGAAAAGCCGCTAACGTAGGTGTTACAGGTTATATCACCGTTTTGAAAGCTTCAGACAGTTTTACCTTCCGTTATTTGATGCGTCACTTAAACCCTGGCGTTAAGAATACGATCAATCCTAAAACTGACATCTTCAATCCAGATTTCAACAAATTCGGTGGTGCAAACGACCTAGACCTTAAAGTGGAATTCCACCTTGTAGCAGAAGACCACGAAGGTCATTAATATATTGAGAGGCTCAAAATCAATAGCTTGCTAAAATCAGCAGGCTATTGTTATATAAAACCCATAAAAAGTATTATTTTTGGCGAGCCGCCTTCGTAGTTCAATGGATAGAATGTTAGATTCCGGTTCTGATGATGTAGGTTCGATTCCTACCGAAGGTACTGAAAAAAGCCGCTTTGAGCGGCTTTTTTAGTGTTTAGTAGGGAGTATTAATTATTTAGACTCCTGCCAAACGAAAACTTTTCCAAATTGATAAAAATTGGAAACAGGACCTTAACCTTTATCTTTTTATATTTAGCCAATACTTGCAGCCTTAATTCTGACCTCATTCGAGACATATATTGAAAATTCGCAAAATGAGCAATAGTATTCCAATACTATTCCCGAATCATTCTCGAACATGCCTCGAATAAAACCCCTACTATATCCCCAAATTTTCAGTCAAAAAAACAGGGTTATTTTATCATTTTATGAGCAGATCCTTCTAATATTTTAAAAACAAACCTTCTCCATGGCAAGAATATTCTCCAAAAACTAGGGGTATAAAAAAAGGACCAACTTGGTCCAACATGTCTAAATACTAATTATTCTAATCAAAAACCCCTAGCGAGGCTGACATCTTTGTAGAATGTTGTAGCGTCCAAGGGATAACCCACAGCGTGGGTGAAATATTTTTCTGCAAATCTTTCTAAAGAAAATAGTTTCCTCATCTTACGATTACGGAATGACAACGATCCCTAAAAAATAAAAAATAGATTCTTCGCTGTGCTCTGAATCCCTCTCAGGAATATCCATTTCTGAACGGAAAGTGAAGAATCTGTACGAGAATGCCTCTACCTGCTGTCATTATCCATCGAAGATGGATGACCTGTTCGCCAGTTCAATCATTGTTTGTATGGTTCCGAGAACCTTCGTGCCTCAGGTTGACACCGGAAAAGGAAAGCTTTTATGCGACATTCTACCCTAGAAGGGCAGAATTATTTTAGAAATGGTATCGAACAAAAGGCTTAATGCAAAAAGATGTTCGATTAATCGAACATCTTTTTGCGCTATCTCTAGGCTAACCTGACATGTTAGCTCAAATAATGGAATCGCCATGAGGTCCTATATCAAAAATTTTAAAAGCTAATTTATGCGTTCGCTAATTTACGCTTGCTTAGTTCCAACAAAAAACCCTCAACCATTTAATGGTGAGGGAGTTTGTTCTGTGCGCCCACCTGGGCTCGAACCAGGGACCAAAAGATTATGAGTCTTCTACTCTAACCGACTGAGCTATAGGCGCAGTTTTTGTGCTGTTAAAATGGGTATAGGATACCCGTTTTGACGATGCAATTATCGATATTTGAGACGAGAAAACAAAATTTTTATATGCAAAAAGTTAAAAATGTTATTCTGGATTATGGAAATGTAATCTTTATGATTGACTTTCCTAAAGTGCGTCAAGCCTTTATGGATTTAGGGATTAAAAACGTGGATGATTTTTTTGGACATCATGGTCAGGACTCTTTGTTTGATGCTTTTGACAAAGGTGAGATTTCTGTTCCGGAGTTTCGGGATGGCGTCCGTAAAAAGGCCGATCGATACGATTTGAGCGATGAACAGATAGATACCGCATGGAATTCCTTGTTGCTTGGTGTACCAGAAGGAAAGCACGAAATCTTGGAGAATCTAAGGGACAATTACCGTACTTTCCTTTGTAGCAATAATAATGAACTGCACTATGCATATTGCATGAACCATATCCAGGAGAAATATGGCGTCCCAAGCAATGATGTGTTTTTTGAACGGACATATTATTCCCATTTAGAGGGATTACGCAAGCCCGATGCTGCGATTTTTGAACGCGTATTGGAGCAGAACAATCTAATTCCTGAAGAATCGCTGTTTGTTGATGACAGTCCGCAACATTTGGAAGGAGCCAAAAAGCTAGGTATCCAGACAGTTCTGTGCAGCGCAGAGAGGCCATTGGAGCAGATTGTTGCTGACTTGAAATTATATTAGAATTACCTTGCGTAATGTCATTGCTTTACTTATCTTTGCAGACCAAGAATTTTCACGACGGAAGGAGGTATACAAAAAAGCTATGATTATTGTAAATGTAAAAGAAGGAGAATCTCTAGATAGAGCATTAAAACGTTTCAAGAAGAAATTCGAGAAGACTGGTGTTTTAAGAGAATTACGTTCGCGTCAAGCTTATGAGAAAAAATCTGTTGCTCGTCGTATCCAAGTTAAGAAGGCTATTTATAAGCAATCTTTAAATCAAGATAATGCGTAATGATATAAAAAAAGCTGCTCAAGGGCAGCTTTTTTTTATTCTATATAGTTGAGCGTTTTCCAGCGAACATCAACTTTGATTTAACCTAAAATACTTCTGCTCCCCTGCAGGATTTAAGTCACAAATAAGCTATCCTTTTCCATTGTCACCAGAGGAATACAAGATCTCAGAGAGGGATTCAGAGTAAAACGAAGAATCTATTTTTATTTTTTTTAATGATCGTTGTCATCGTAAGATGAACAATCTATTTCAAATGATTGTGGATAGTTCCGAGACCCTTCGGGGCTGCCCTCAGGGTGACACAAAAAGGTATAGAAAAATATTTCACCCCCTCCAGGGGTTATCTAAACAAGCTTCTATCTCCTCATTCATTTCAGAAATAATTGGTTTCCTGAAATCCGGCAAATCCCAATTCCTTTAAATTTTCAGTAGCTTTGATTTTATCCTATAAAAAATATGTTAATTATCGATTCATCTTCTATTGATGCATATTTCAACATTGCGCTAGAAGAATATTTACTTTACAAATATCCTACTGAGCCTATATTTCTATTGTACATCAATGCACCTGCAATCATTGTAGGAAAGTTCCAGAACACTTTGGCAGAGATCAATCTAGAATATGTTCAGGAGAATGGTATTAAAGTGGTTCGGAGGATGTCTGGTGGAGGGGCGGTGTACCATGACTTAGGGAACCTGAATTTTTCTTTCCATACTAAGTTAATTGAAGAAGAGTTTATGGACTTCGCTAAGTTCACTCAGCCAGTACTCAACGTACTACATCAGTTTGGAATCCCTGCCCGCTTGGAAGGACGAAATGACCTATTGGTGGATGGCAAGAAGTTCAGTGGGAATGCAAAGCTTGCCAAAGCTGGTAAGATGATCCAACATGGCACCATATTGTTTGATTCGGAGATGAGTATTTTGGCGGATGCTTTGAAGATAAATCCATTAAAGTTTCAGGATAAGGCCGTAAAATCCAATCGTTCAAGGGTGATAAACCTGAAGGAATACTTACCTGAACAAGTGAGCATAGATCATATTAAACAAGCCTTAATCGATCAGATGATGATTGATGATCCTCAAGCGAGGGTTTATGAACTGACGGATGAAGACGTGAAAGCTGTAGAAAAGTTAATCGCTGAAAAGTATGGTACTTGGGATTGGAACTTTGGTTTTTCGCCCATGTATAACTTCAAGAATGCGATCAAAGTACCATCTGGATTTATAGAGCTCCATATGGATGTTTTACAGGGCGGAGTGATCAATGCGGTAAAGATCTTCGGAGATTTCTTTGCCTCTAAACCTATTGAAGAATTGGAAAACAAGCTTGTTGGAATCAATCACAATGAAAATGATATTCGGGTTTTGCTAAATTCTGTTGATCTTACATCTTATTTTGGTAAGGTGACGGTGGATGAAATCATCTCTATATTTAGGTAGATGGAATGCTAGGCTGTGGCGATGAGAATTTAAGATTCAGGTCAACACATCCCAATCTATAATCATAACAGCAAAAATATTTATATGGAAATAAAGGTAATAACGGGCAGCGTCGATGTTCATGCCAATGAAAAAAATACTGGTGGAATAAAAATAGAGGCAAAGATAAAAGCCTACATTGAGGAAAATAATATCAAGGACATAAAGAATGTGCTTCCTGTTCAGGTTCAATGGGTAAAAGATACCAATGCATATTACACCCTTTTTTATTCCGTTACATTAATAATTTAATAGAAAATATGGAGGATAAGGTATTTACATAATTTCATGTCTTGAATCCTTATAAAAAAGAAAGCCTTTCAAGGATGTCCTGAAAGGCTTTTTCTATTGTTTATGGTCTTATTTAGAGCTGTAAAACTCATTAATAAAACTTTTACTTCTTTTTCAATTTCTGCAAACGATCTTTTGCTTCAGGGATGATATCATCATCGCCTTCGTAATTTTCAATAACACTCTCCAAAGTACTTCTTGCCTGAACAGCATCCCCTTTGCGGGCATAGGTATCAGCAAGCAGGATAAAGCTCTTTGCAACCCAATAATCATTGTTATCCATGTTATTGATTACATCAAAGGCTGATTCCTGTGCTTTTGTGTATTGTTTCTTGGCATATTGTAATTCAGCTACACGGTACCTAGCTTCTGCACTGGCTGTAGCCTTACTTTTCAGTGCTGCCAGATTCAGCTCCTTCAAAGCAGACTCTGCATTCCCTTCTTTCTCATAGGCTTTGGCGCTATAGAGATGGGCGGTTGCAATTTCTGCCTCGGTTGCATTATTGTAATTCTTGATCAGTTCCACATAATTCTGCATCTGCTCATAGTCACCGATTTCATAATAACAGATCATCAGGTTGGTAATGGCATAGCCATAGTTATCCTTATAATCTGAATTGAGTTCCAGTTTTTTGAGGTGCACGATAGCTTCGTTGTATTCCTTCAGTTTCAGGTACAGTGCAGCGACAGTCATCAAGGTTTTCTCGGTGTACTGGCTTGTCCAGTCATTCAGAATGATGTTTAGGTCATGCAAGGCTTCCTCAGGTCGGTTCGTATGATATAAACTCACCCCTCTGATGTATCGCGCATGTTTCTCTTGCCTAGGTTTCGGAAATTTATCAAAATAGGCATTGATGGCTTCCACAGCTGGACCATATTGCCCTCTGTTGAATAAGGTATTACCGGCTTGAAAAGCTAGGTTATCCTGTTCTGCTGGACTCAGGTCAGTGATATTCGTACTGGTAGCATATTGGATATAACTGGTAGCATCACCTTGATCAAGATATATATTTTCTATGGATAGCAATGCTTGTGAGGCCTCACTGGTTTTAGAGTAATCCTTTACAATTTTCTGAAAGGTAGCCATTGCAGCTTCGGAATCGTCTTTATTGTATTGGACAAGCCCAATGGTCATCAATGCTCTCGGAACATAGCTACTACGAGGATATTTTTCGATCATCTTCTGCAAACCTTCGATTGCAACATCGTAATCACCTTTCACGAAATAGATATATGGGATTTCAAAGGCCACATCATCTGCATAATTGGATCCTGGGAATTTCTCCACTACTGAACGCAAAGTATTGAGCTTGGCTTCATTGTCACCCTGCAATCCTTGGATAATACCATGTTGGAACAAGGCATAATCCTGATTTGGAGCCTTTTCATCGATCAATTGATCGTAGTATTCATTGGCTTTTCCATAGTTTCGCATGGACAGATAAGAATCGCCTAATCGTGCAATCACATCAAATCGGGTGTTTTTATCCAATCCCCCTCCTTCATATGCAAGAAAGCGTTCAAAGTACTGCGCCGCCACACTATATCTGTTGATACGGAATGCTGAGTATGCCAAGGCATAATTTGCATAATTGTACACAGAGGTTTGCTTGGCAACGGGCAACTGAAGGAATTTGGTAAAGTTATCGACCGCTTCACCGTATTTACGGACCTCGTACATGGCTTCTGCCTTCCAATAGGTAGCTAATGCTGCCATTTCTTTATCAAACGGGTATTTCTCGGAACGCATGAACATGGAAATACTGTTCTCGAAGGCACGCTCATTGTAAAACTCCAACCCTCTGTAATAGGTTATCTTCTGGTAGACCCTATCGGCAACCTCTTCCCTATTGTCGAATGATTCCAACAGGTAAACAGCGACCTGAAAATTGCTGGAACCCGCCAAAACCTTAGCCATTCTTACTTCTGTAGTCTCTGAACCTTTCTCCTCTTTGTCAAGATTGTCATAGGTCATTTGAATAAATTGCTGCAGGGGAACTAAGGAGGCTTGGACAGAGTCCAGGTCATATAAGATTTTAGCGTAGTTATATAGCGCATCTGCCTTTAGATCTTCGTCGAAACTAAGTCTTGAAGCTTTATAGAAAGCGTCACGAGCGCCTTGTTTATCTCCGCTTTCTTGAGCCATATAGCCTAAGGCGATAATGGAGCTTTGATAAAATGCATCTCCCGGCTCTACTTTTTTCAGAATGGAAGTCGCTCTTTCAAATTCCTTACCCCTATAGGCAATAATACCGATCCTGTTGTTGTCAATATTGCTGCCCTTAGCATTTGGATATTTCTGCGGAAGAGGAAAGTGATATGGCTCCTTGAAACCATTCTTCTTAAAGTACATACTTGCGGCAATCTGGCGAAGTTCGACCTCTAAAGCTTTCCGGTCGATGTTCATCTCCGGACTCCTTCGCATCTTTACTGCATCGGCCAACATTGGACGGTAATCCCTAACCACCTCAATGGAATCCATATCCTGTGGTTTAGTTCTTTCCAATGGTTTGGTAGGCACCTGCTCCTTTTTCTCTTCTTGCGCATAGCCTGCAACCAGCATAACGGAAAAGGTTCCGGTAAGTATATATTTTAAGTAATTATTGCGAATCCTCTGTTTAAGTATCATTGTTCGTCCGTATTTCATAGCTTTCCCAAACATTCTTTCCTGATGGAAATAATAATGATTTATGTTCTCCCCCTAAAGTGTGATACCCAAAACTAAAAAATTCAATTCACATTCAGGGGGATTGTCAAGAAATAGGCAAACTCAATGCCAATATATTTACATTTGGAACAAAAGGAATTATTTCTCTATATAGATTAAAATCAAGAATTATTATAACAAAAATAGCCCCAACCTTCAGGTCAGGGCCATTTTATTTGACTTAATAATAACCTACTTATTGTATTTTGCTTCGAAGGCATCTGAAGCCTTGTTCACATTATTCGCAGCATCTTCAAAAGCTTTATTGATATCATCCAACAACTTAGTTTCCGTAGCTGGATCTTCAACATTGTTCTTACGGATTTCGATCAATTTAGGATAAGAATCCGTTACGATTTTCTGGTAACCTTTTAAGCCATCCACGACAGCTTTCTGAAATTCACCGTCTCCGTTAAAATCACCAAGATCTTCTACTTTCTTGATATCAGCACTTAAAGCTTTTTCCCATTCGCCACGTACGGTTTCTGCTTTGGCATAATCCGCAGAGGTCATCGCTGAGTTCATATTGGCAATATGTGACTCATTCTCATTGATCACTGTAATGATTGAATTGTTGTATTCCGCTGCATTCTTCGAGCTAGATCCACAACTTCCTAGGGTCAATGCGCCTAATACGGCTAGGCATGCAAAAGATTTTCTTATCATAATATGCTTTTTTATTTTTTTACTTGTTTTCAAATCCAATATTGAAACATACTTTCAAATTGTTATTACAAATTTATTCCAAAAACAAGTGCATACCTATAGCTGAAATCAGGGATTTTTTAATAATACTTTAATTATTCAACTGCCAACCCGTAAATCAGGTCAAAAACCTTAATAATATGGCTTCAAAATCAATCTTTTTGCCACTGATTTTTGCTAGTAAGCAATAGAATCCAATTGAAAGTTCATATCCTTCCAATTACTCATGGCAAATACCAAGTCAGCATCGGCTTGAACCTGTATGCTCTTCATCAGTTGCGATTTTATAGCTTTGGTAGCATCCATTACAGTAGCTTCAACAGATACCTCGGAGATCATCTTTGGGTTAGCAAATCGACAGAAGCTTAAGTCTGGTGCCAAGGTCATGTCCACATCTTCGGTTTCATGCAATTGCAATCCTTTTATGCTAATACTTCGGATTTCATTTTCAATGACCCTGGAAAAGGTCAGTCCCAATGGTTTATTCCTTTGGCTCTTTATCCTAATCTGTGTAGCATCTGCATTGACCATCAAGATATCACGTTCATCTTTCTTGGTTTCTATGTTTTCCAGCTTTATCATCGCTCCATCCGGCATGATACTATTGTATGTATAGCTGCCATTTGCAGTGCCTTTGATATTACGGGTCAAGCTCTGTCCAAATGGCAACAGATAAGCTCCAGGGATAAGATAACAAGGATGACTGTTTGGAATATCACTATACAGCTTTCCATCAAAGTTTCCGGTCTTTCTACCTTCAGCATCGGTAACTTCAATATCCGCTGGGCTCAACAAAAAGTCTAAAATAAAAGTGCTCAGCCCAAAAGGTCCAGAAAACGGCATATCATGATCCGCCAGGTTATAGGCTCCATTGCTCATCATAGCTAAGGTAATTCCGTTACTTAAAGTAAAGCCTGCCTTCTTGTTGTAGCTATATCGCAATTCTCCGTCTTCTAGAGAAAAAGTTAGGAAACAATCTTCATTATCATGGTTATTGCAATCCCATACTTTGAGCTGCACGCCATCCAAACTATTAATCGTTGTTTTTCCATCAGCAGAAAGCTGGGCTCCGGGATGATTTTCAGGATATATAAATTTATAAGGGAAGATACAATGTGAATCACTCAACTTATCAAAATAACCACTATCCCAAACCTCACCCGAAGGAACAAAAAACAGCAAAGGTGAATTATTTCGATCACATCCTTTCAGGAAGGTGGTTTCAATCTGCCTTATGGCAGTCTCAATATTCTTTCCTGCCCTTCTTCCACAATCGTGAAAATAAAGCAAAGATTCCTTGCTCAACAACTTGCCATGTATACCGGTGAGTTCAGTCATAATATCTGCCTGAGGAATGGTGGAGATATTCAGGTTTTCATTAAATAGGTTATCGGCAACCTTGGCCGACATCGATGTACAAAATCCAGTAGCTAATCCACCATCTCCCTTCCCTTTCAGGAAGTAATAATAAAAGGCGTAAAATGCAGCGGTAAGGATAGGATGTCCAAATATGGGATCGATCGTCTCATGCCAAACTTCTGAACTTCCAAAGGTTGCCTTAAAGGTATCCCAACTTGGCTTACCGATGTTAGGATTATGGAATCCTAAATTGTTGTGACCATATTTAAAGCGAATTTCAAGTATCCCTTTCACCTTGGCAACACGGACATTACTGCGCATACCATCAGGATTCTGGACCAGTAAGGATTTTTCAACTCCCACCTGCATTCCTTCATCGACTCCTACCATGGTAAAACTCAGTTTTGTTCCAGGGTTCGAAACCGTGGTAGGTAGACTCTGACCATTGACCAAGATCGCTGCTCCATCCAAAAATGCCTTTCCTGTGACCTCCACCAAAGAACCCGGAATCAGTCCGTTTACAAACTCATCCAGTTGAGGTTTGATCCGAACAATAATGCGATTACTTTCCTTATTATCTAAGGCTCTCCTAAAAAATATCACCTTAGAGCCACCCTTGGCATCGGCCGGCATGGTCACCTCCATTGTACCATCAGGGAGCAAGTTTTTCGACAAGGTTACAGTTCCATCATAAATAAAGGTATCAGCATTCGTAAAGACATTTCCTTTGAGGATTATTTTATCGCCGGGAAAAATTTCATAGGTGCTTGCGGAAGTAATAAATGGCAAGGTCATCTGTTCGTCCCAATCAGCTTGTGTGAATTGAAAAAAATCATTTTCCCCATCCTGTCCATTATATTGCCCCAAAGGTCCATCATAACCACGTTGTCCTTTCGCTCCCGTATCACCAGCCCTCGCACCATGGCAATCCTCTCCATTTCCCGGTCTGCCACCCTGTCCACCATCACCACCTTCAGCTCCGGGACCTCCAAAACCTGCCTGTCCACCTTGATTTTTCCATTTAAAACTTTGTTGGGTAACAGATTGTTCCAAAGTTCCTATAAGTACTCCGATGGAAATATTACCGGCATTTCCTCCCACCCCACCAATTCCTCCATTTCCACCGTTGCCACCGTCTCCACCACGGCCTCCATTCCCACCTTCACTATAGCAAGAACCCCAAAACCACGCTTTCCCAAATCGTCCACCCTCTCCATTGCCACCATTCCCACCGCGTTGTCCTTGGCCTCCTTGAATACCGTTTTCACCATTCAAATCTATATTTGGAAGATTCTTCAAATCCTTTACCCATAATTTTAAATTGGGTGCATTTCTACCTGCCGCTCCATTTTGCCCAACCATACCATCTGCTCCTCGACCACCTTGCCGTCCGGTATGGTTATCATAGTCTCGACTCCGCGGTGAACGGTTATAATTCGGTAAACCATTCAAATAAGGATCATCCGTGCGTGCCGGGGTAAATCCACCTGGCCTTTTCCAAATAATCCACGCATCTGGCCCACAGATCAACTCTTCCGCATATATCGTTAAGGTCTCCACATCAGCTGAAACCTCCAAATGCACATTGGTTAAATCAATCTTTTTGGCAATGATGACCGTCTCCCTTTGCCCAATTACAGATGGACCTCCCATGACCTGATAACCTTCCATCAAAGTAGGCCATAAAGAAGGGTTTATCGCTTCAAAGGTTTTCTTGAAATCGGTCTTGTTCTTTAATTCTATTTTTCCATCCGTTTCCTTAAAAAGATCCTTCCATTTCATCCCGGTAGACTGTGGATTGGAAGCACCTAAATTTATACCTCTCCTTCTGTTTCCTCCTCGCCCCAGTATATTAGGTACTGTAGTTTTCTTGATATCAAAATGTTTGAAGCTCTTGGCATTCCCCAGTTTATTATTCAACATATCCACTTTGGAGGTAATGGTTGCCGAATTGAAGGCTTCTGACACAGACTCCCATCTAATCGAGTCTAAAAAAGATCTCTTTCTGCCAATCAATACATCGCCTGGCTTAATACTTTTACTCCCATCCAACTTCAAGGTACCCAAATCATCGATAGACTTAATCCCTAAGGACTGCATGACCTGCTTGATCCTTTTTAATTGACTTCTTCCTTCATTAAAATCTATATGGACTAAAATATTTTGAATATCTAAAGCTGCTTTAATCTTTTGCGAAATGATGCCCACCTCTTTTGCCCTTTCCTGTAGCAAGCTTGAGCTAATCGCACCATTTTCCATTTCTATTTTAGCAATGCTCCCTTGGAAAGAATTGGCAGAACCATTAAAGGATCCCCCTAAACGGAATTGCTGTTTGCCCCAATTATTTATTTTGCCCATATTGGCATCAGTGGCCACGACTTTCCCGTTGACTTCCAATTCGGCCTTTCCATCGGCATATTTTAACACGCGAATGGTACTAGCCCTGCCTGCTGGCATTGGTTCGGAACTCATTAAACTTTTCACGCCTTGATCACTTTCCATTTCTGTGATCAAATTTCCGTTAGGATCCAAATAAAGTGAGATCGGTTTCCCCTCACTCTCAAAAATCATCTGTTTATTTCCATTTACCTGATCTGGAGTTACCTCCAATGTCAAGGTAAATTCATTGAGCTGATCATCCGGTATTTCTAATTCCATGTCCACGTGCGAATCGGAAAGCTTCATCGCCGTCCCTTCCAAACCAACTTCTCCCACCGTCTTCCAATTCAGATTTTTGAGCACTCCGGTATCAGGAAGTATCTGACCTTCCTTAACCTTAAATGAAAACAAGTTTTCCATGATAATTTTGTTTAAATTATAGAAAGAACCAAATTATCTATTGATAAAAATGGAACCTTAAAACTACTAGTTAAACAGTAGCAAAAGCTTGGTTATGAGTGAATAGCAACCGTAAATGAGTGAAGTAGCAAAAATACTTAGGGAAGTAGGCAACAAACTGAAGAACAGCATATTACCGGTTATAATTTATTAATAATCAAGAAGAAACTAATGAAAAGATTCAAGTAAATAAACATGATTTTATTCCAACAAAACTACATCCTTTCGAGGCTTCAACAATAAAATACTTTCTTCATTCAAATTCATTTTCAACTCCTCATTTTCGTGCTTATCCAAATGTTGGTATTGAAGTTTAAATTGTTTGCTATTATTTCCAAACCGCCATTCCATAATCTTGCATTTACAGGCTGCATTGTCCTGTGTATTTTTGATTTCCGACAAACGTCCATCATCTGCCAGCTTTTTATATAGATTACGGATAGCAATGATTTCATCCCTATTCTCTGATTCAAAGCTCCAGGTAGCAGATAATGCAACCATACTTCTATTCAAACTATCCATCCTTGCCAAGGAATGACTTGGCGATAGGACTTCCCCATTTTTCTTTCGCTTCACATAACTATGGATTGACACAACTGTCGGCGAATTGTAGACCATATGACCATAATGATTGATATTAGCTCCATGCCGAATAAATTCAAACCTCCCGTCATGGTACTTCACTTCCACGATATTGTTTACAAATTGACGAAATCGTCCCGGTTCATTGGATCTAGCTTGAGGTGCTCCAGTATAGTACAGCCAAATCCCAGATAAAGCCTTTATTTCAGCTGATGTAGGTTGGTAAGCAGTTTCAATATTCTTATTTCTGCCTAATTGAAGTACAGTAATTCCAAATATCAGGATAAGGACAAAACTCGATACAAGTAAGGTGATTAGCGTTTTAGGCTTCAGCCCCAAATTTCTTTGAAGCAAAGACCAGCGAGTAGCTGTTGCACATTGAAATTCTCGAATTGCTCCAGCCCCCTTGCCCGTCAGATAAATTAAACATGCATCGATCAGATATGGTCGAGGCTTATTGACGATCCCAAAGTATGCATCTTTCAATTGACCACCGGTAATATCATATTTTCGATTAGGATAGCTAAGGTTAGGCTGCACATCTTCTTCATATTCCTCATGCAATAGGTCCGAGGAAGTATACGGCAATTGTTTACTGATTTCACTCAAGACCTTGGCCAATTTTACATAATTTTCCCGATTGGTATTTTTATTGATGATATTGCCTGTATCTTTTTCATACTTTTCAATTACCCGTTCAATTAATTCAATCAAATCCTCCTTGTTAGATAAAACCACCATAATTTTTTTGATAATTAAGCCCTTAGTTCTTTCGGAAATATTTCGGAAAGCATTATACAGCTTTAGAAACCATTCCGAATTCCTTATCTCCTATTAATTCCTGAATAGATCACTAATTTGCAACCCAATTGTAAAGATAATTATTTTATCAATGATTAATTTTTTGTTGCTTAAAATATATCTCCCTAGATAATCAATTAAAATAAATCTTATATGCTAAGTATTATTGGCTTGATAACAATCCTGGTAATTGTTATTCTTTTGATGGGTAAGCGATTTTCTCCCATTGTCGTTCTGAGTATTGTCCCCCTTGCGGCTGCAATGCTGGCGGGGTTTTCCCAAAGTGAAATTGCAACCTTCTATACTGAAGGAATCAATAAAGTTACTGGGATTGCTGTCATGTTTATTTTTGCGATCCTCTTTTTTGGGATATTGCAGGATATCGGGTTTTTCGACCCCCTTATAAATCTTGTTCTGAGAAAAACGGGTTCCAATCCGATAGCCATCACTTGCGGTACGGTAATAATAGCCGCTATAGCCCATATTGACGGGTCCGGAGCATCAACCTTCCTCTTAACGATTCCTCCCTTGCTCCCTATCTATCAACGCCTAAAAATGAGCCCCCATTTGCTACTCCTCTTGGTTGGTTTAAGTGCTGGAGTCATGAACCTGATCCCTTGGGCAGGCCCAATGGGCCGAGCCGGCATTGTTCTGGAAATGGATCCCTTTGATTTATGGAAACCTTTGATTCCAATACAGATCATGGGCTTTTTATTGGTCCTGATGATGGGCTTTTATTTTGGTTGGCGAGAGAAAGTGAAGAACAATGGAAAGTTGGTTGATCTAACACTTGAAGAAGAAAACCCAGAAATAATGGAACATACAACACATATTGACAAAAAACATATTAAACCACTTTGGTTAAACAGTCTGATTGCTCTATTTATCTTTATATTATTGTTCTCTGGAATATTGCCACCGGGTTTAATATTTATGTTGGGCTGCAGTATCATTCTCTTCTTAAACTTTCCAAAAAAAGATCAACAGATGCAACGGATAAAAGCTCATGCCCCCAATGCCTTATTAATGGCTTCCATAATTATTGTTGCAGGATCTTTTATGGGTATCCTCAGCGAAAGTGGTATGCTTGAATCCATTGCCAATGATCTCGTAAAAGTATTACCAAAACAGGCGGTTCCCAATCTACACTATATCATCGCCTTTCTCGGTGTTCCAATTGAACTCTTGCTCAGTACAGACGCGACCTATTTCGCTTTATTTCCTGTCATCGAACAGATCGTTTCGGAATATGGAGTCGATAGCAGCCGGGCAATACAATTTATGATGGTAGGAAATATTGTAGGTACATTTATTTGCCCTTTTGCTCCAGCTGTGTGGTTGGCAGTGGGATTAGCCAATGTGGAATTGGGAAAATATATTAAATATGCTTTCTTCTGGGTATGGGCTTTTGGCATCGTCTTATTGTTCATTATGTATTTATGGATGTAATTCAGAAAAGGTTCAACATCATAATCCCATGATATAATACAAAAAATGGATCTTTATCGGTTTCTAATCCGATATAGATCCATCCTAACGGCAATCCAAGAATACCTTTTATCCCACCCTCAATCCATATTTATTAATCATTTTATTCAACCAAGCATCTTTTTCTTCAAAAGTGGAAAGCGTACCTTCTTCATCATTTTGCTCCAAACTTTCTATGATTTCATCAACGTATTTCAAATCAAGCGCTTTGGCCACCTTACGGATTTCATCGTCCTGCCATTCGTTTTCCCACCAAAAAGAAACCTCATCTAACCATACACCATCCCAGGTATAGGCATGTGGATTTTCTATTCCTAGCTCCAAATTATAAAGAATAAATCCTGATCGCAAAACATCATAAGCCAATATCTCTAAACTATTGAATTGTAAAATTGGCATAAATCTTTCCACATGATAGATTTCTCGTCCTTCCTCACTTAATTCAAAAATCGAGTCAGCTTTATGATAATCATATTTCATCAATTCATCTATCTCCGGATCTGAAATATTCCCATTGAAAATTTCTGAAACTAATGCTGGTAATTTAAGCGATTTGATCAATTCTAAGGATTCCTTTTCCAATCTGTTTTCCATAGTAAACTAGCTAGTGTGTTAATATTAAATCGTTATCAAGCATAAAATAATCATTTATGTTCAATTTATTGGATTTTAAGTAAATATTAACGCCAATCTCAGCGCGTGAATACGACTTCTTCCATCAAGATTAGCAAAATGCTAGGCAATTAAAAATACATTAAATTTTTAATAAACATTTAACTAATAGGAAATATTAATATAATTTTGCATAAACTTTTTGAAATGAAACATATTCTTACCCTTATTTTATTCTTTATCTGTTCTTTAAACTATGCCCAAAATCTATCCCTTGAGCAAATTATTATGCTCAAAAAGATGCATGCCGACAAAAGCATAAATTATCTTCAAAAGAAAGATTGGAAAATAGTCAGCTTAACAAATGACAATAACAACACTTTAATTATCTTGAACTATACAGCATCCAATGCCTCCGAGTACCTGGCCAATAAAGTTGGAGGATTCGCCAAAAGCCACTTTACCAAGAAAAATGAAGAGACAAGAATCTATCTTTTAATCACGCCACAAAAAGTTATAAAAAGTATCTCTATTGATATCTATAACCCTCAAATCTTTAAAAATTACCGTTTAAAATTAAAATCTAACAACTACTTTTTATCGGATAACTACTTTAGGGGGGATAAGATGATACAACTTTATAAGGGAAAATCTAGTGTGATCCAGACTGTGACAACAAAAGTGAGAATGGCTAACTATCAAAAAATTAATCTATGGAAATTCAGCATTCTGTCCAAGGATTACTACAACGAAAACTTTACAGACTAAAGTGATAAAAAATGGCCGTTTATTGCTAAACGACCATAACCTAATTAATCTAATAATTATCTAAACTTAACTAACGCTTTTCTTAATACCCAATCACATCAATTTCAGCAAGATGAGTGGAAGCTTGATTGTTGAAATTGTCCTTAATATTGATCTTGATCTTTTTTAGGTATTGAGCTGGAACCGCAAATTTCTGCATCTCGATTTCTGTCCTTTCCATAACTTGATCAGCAGCTAGGGTTTTCCAAGTGGTTCCATCGGTGCTACCTAAAATATCAAAGGTTTTAAAGCCATTGGTATTATTCTGCCTCCTGGTCAAACCAATCTGAGTAACATACAGGTATTCCTTGAAATCAACCTCTACCCAATGTGGGAACTTAGGTTCACTGCCCTGCCATTGTGTATGCCAGAATGTATTGATGCTGTTATCAATCACAAATTTTACCTTACCATTTGATTCTCCCTCACCTGTTAACTCTTCTGAATCTGCCTTAGCCTCCCATTTTGCTTTTGGAAGAACCTTCTCCACTACCGCTGCATAATAAAGAATGGTTTTCCCAGTTGGGAAAAAGGAATATCCTTGATCATTCGTAGCCGTTAGTGCTAACATATATTCCTTGCTCAGATCAAACTTCTTAGGATTATAGGTCAATGTCAGATATTCAGAACTGGTCTTCCCCTTAGGGATCACGACAGACTCCTTATCGATATTGAAACTTCCTGCCGGAAATGGCAATAGCAACTCCTGTCCATTGATTTCACGGATCTTATTGACACTGTCCAAGGCTTTTTGGTCTTGGGCAAAGCTTACACGTAGATCTTCAGCTGGTAAACCTACCCCACCATAATTAACCCTAAACTGGTCTTTTCTTTCATCGACCTGAGGAAAAAGCACAAGGTCTTGTCTACCATCAGTAGCCTTCTGTACATTTAATTTCGCTTCTTCTCGGGTATCGTTCAATTCTTCATAGGTTGGGATGTCTTCCTTACAGGAAACCATGGCCAATAACCCTATACAGATTGCAATAAATGATTTATTATTCTTTTTCATAAAATTCATGATTAATAGCCTGGAATCTGTACCAATTGTTTATTACGATCAATTTCCATTTGATGCCAAGGCATAAAGTAATTTTTGTCCTCCCATGGTGCTCTCAATACTGCTGGCACACGTTTATGGAAATCAGGACTGTTGATAGCCGAACCTTTGGTCATATCCATTCCTTCATAATTTCCACCTTGTCTGTAACCATCTTGGTCAGCAACTTTCCATCTTCTTACATCAAAAAAGCGCTTTCCTTCAAAACATAACTCTACTCTACGCTCCGTACGGATCTCTTGTCTTACTCTCGCTTGTGATAGACCTGATGTCAAGGCTGGAAGTCCACCTCTTGTTCTAACTTTATTCAAGTAAACCAATACATCTGGATGGTTAGGTTGTGCTTCATTCAATGCCTCAGCATAGTTTAGATATAGCTCCGATAACCTGATCAACATGGCTGCACGGTTAGTGGCATTCGATGGGTCCACAGAAAATGAGGGGTGAACATTCTTTCTAGCGGTATAACCTGTTTTAGGCCAATCCCTAGGGGCACCATTTTTACCTGAATTACCTGTTGCGAAAAACTCTACCCATTTCATCCCTGTTTTTGGAGCTCCCGGAATCAATGATCCATTAAATGTGATATAGGAATAGAATCTTGGTTCACGGTCCATATACATTTTGTTGGTTCCTTCTGCATAGTATCTTGTCTCTACACTTGAATAGGTGTTTTCATTGTAAGTATTGCTTTGTTGGATCGTTTGTCCATTTTGCATCCTGAAATCATCCACCAACTCTTGAACAACTGCCAATCCATTGTATGCTGTACCCGAGATCGCTCTAGGTGAGGCATGGATTTCCCATTGGTAACGGTTGGTCGCTGGTCTTAACCAGATACCTTCTTTTTGGTATCCGTCCCAGAATACATCTCTAGTGGAAAGAAAGGCTGTTTCAAAATCGTTGGCACCCGTTTTTACAAATAAGGCCTTACCATTTGCTTCGGCTAAATCGATTGCCGCTTTTGCTTGGGTAGCAGCTTTTTGCCAGCGTGAAGCATCATATGTTGGATTGATCAATTGCTTACCATCTAAGTTTCTCCAATTGGCCATAGCCGTGTTACCATTGTACAAAGGACTAGCATGGAACAATAGAATTTCAGATTTTACAGCTTCGGCGACCATTTTATTGATTCGACCTAATTGTGTACCATCAGCTGTTGTCGTTCCCGCTTGGAAATGTTCAACCGGAAGGTCTTTGATCGACTCATCTATCTGTGCAATAACAAAGGCAACCGACTCATCCCAAGAACTTCTAGGAATCTGGTAATTATCTCCCGCAGCCTCTTCACTGATCAAAGGAAGGATTACCGCTGGACCATGCATCTTCATGACCGACCAGTAATAAAAAGCTCTTAAGAATTTCGCCTCTGCTTTGTATTCTTTCACCAATGTAGCACCATTCTCTGCTGTCAATAGTTCTGTACAGCGATCAACATTATCAATGAAAATCTGAGCCTGTCTGATCTTATTGTAATAATTGACATACATGGTATTTACATTATCCGCTGATAATGCCCCTGAATTCGCTGGGAATTCCTGCCAATTGGATACATCCATTTCGTCGGTGATCGCTGACCAAAAGTAACTATATGGCTGATCCCAAACATCTTGGATTGGAGAATACAAACCTCCCCAATAGTTTTCTGTCTGCCTACGGTTGGAAAAAATGGTTTCAATATTCAATAGGTTGTCCGGTTGTGCATCGAAGAACTTATCGTTGCAACTGTTCATGGACATCGTCGTTGCTGCAAGCAACAACATGCACGTAATATTTTTATAATTGATTTTCATTGCTGTTCTTATTTAAAATTTAGTCTTATCCCCATATTGTAAACTCGTGTGATAGGATAAGCTGCTCCTCTACCATCTCCCATTTCTGGATCCCAGAAATCCCAGTTTGAAATTGTGAACAAATTGGTTCCATTCAGATAGATCCGGAACTTAGAAACACCAATTTTATCCAACCATGATCTGTCTGTAAAGTTGTAACCAAATTCGGCTTGCTTCAAGCGAATGAAATCCGAACGGTGCAACCAATATGTACTTCCATAGTAGTTGGTCGTAACGGTTTCGTTGGTTGACAACCTTGGGTATAAAGTTTCTTTATCTGGGTTATTTGGATCCCAACGATCCAATAGATTGGTGTACATGTTTCCGTAAGTCGCACCTTGCGAGAACGGGGTCACTGCGAAACCACTTGCATAGTTAAGATCCACCAAACCTGAACCCTGGAAGAATAAACTCATATCAAATCCTTTAAATCCTCCACCTAAGGTAATACCATAAGTCAACAATGGTGTTGAGCCATATCCAATGGCAGTTTGGTCATTGGAGTTAATGATACCATCTCCATTTAAATCCTTGTATCTGATATCACCTACGCGTACATCACCAGCTTGAGATGCTGAGTTTGCAATTTCCTCATCAGTCTTGAACAAACCTTGATCAATGTATCCGAAACGTTGAGAGATACGGTGACCTTCTCTGTTCAGGTATGGGAATGCCCATGGTGGTAAGTTATCTTTCACAGCACGGTTAGAGTTGTAGTTCATCGTACCTCTTGCCATAAAGAAACCATTGGTCATTTGCTTGTTGTACTCCAAGGTCAAGTCGATACCCTTATTGGCTGTTTCACCGATATTTTTGTAAGGAACGTTTCCAGAATTAAATCCCGATACATAAGGAATATCCAATCCTTGCATCAAGATACCTTCTCTATCTTCCTTGAATAACTCAGCAATGAATTGCAATTCGCTATTGAACAGGTTGATCTCGAAACCGATATTATGTCTGTAGGAAGTTTCCCAAGTTACATCACCACGCATCAAGGATTCTACATAACCTGTAAAACCTCTTTGAGATCCTGGAATACCGAAATTATAGGAACCACCATCTTGCGAAAATCTTGTTAGGTACAAGAAACGGTTTCCAGTATTTGAGTTTCCTGAAGAACCATAGGAATAGCGTAATTTCAAGTGATCGATATGGTCTTTTAATGGTTCAAAGAATTCCTCATTCGAGATCACCCAGCCTAAACCTACGGAAGAGAACAGACCAAAACGGTTATTTGGCGTAAAGTTGTCAGATCCGGAATAAGAGAAGTTGGATTCAAAAAGGTATTTTCTGTTGTAAGCATAAGTTGCTCTTCCCACTAAATTTCTATTTCTGTAAGGAATAGCTGCTTGGTACGAACCAACATTGGATGCTGCATCTGAGAAATCCGTTTGGTTGAACAACAATAAACCGCCAACCTCATGGTCTCCAAATGCACGGTTATAGTTCAATGATGCTTCTGCATAAAGACGACGGGTAGATGATCTTCCTAATCCAAAGTTTAGGTCTGGAGATCCTGCATCCGTCAAGTTCAAAATCAAGTTGCCTTCATCATCTCTGCCTTCTGCAAAATAAGAAGGTAGGTTTCTAACCCTGGAAAGTACGGATTGAACCGTAGCATCAAATGCGAATAATCCATTTGCGCTCAAACCTTCGGTCAAGAAGCCTAATTGTTGGGTCAATCTCAGGTTGGAACGAACTACGTTATCATATCTGTTATTGATACCCGATTGCGTCAAAGCCTTGTAAGGGTTTTCTGTAGCTCCCTTCACAAATGGCCATGAACCATCCGAGTATTGAACTGGAATTACATGTGGAGAGGTCTGGGTGGCCAAAGCGAAAATATAGTCCCTACCCCTTGCCGGTTCATTATAGTTTTTCAAGAAACCATTGATACCAAAGTCAATCTTGGTATTTGGAGTTACATTGACGGTCAAATTACTGGTGAAATTAAATCGATCTTCTTTCAATGCTGAATTATAGGTATCGATATCTTCCGTTCTAAACTGACCAGTTTCGTTGTAATAGCCTAGCGACAAATAATACTGGGCAATATCTGCACCACCGGTAATATTTACGTTAGCTCTGTTATTGGTAGCATTGTTCTTGAAAAGCACATCATACCAGTCCACATTTGGATATAGATCTGGATCGGCACCAGTTCTGTGCAATTCTATTCTTTCTGGTGTATAGAAAGGCTGCTTGCCACGCATGGTCAAACCTTCATTGAACAATTCCATAAAGGTCGGTCCATCTACGAAATCAGGCAGGTACGTAAATCCAGTGATACCCTGTTGCAGTTCGGCAGAAATGGAAGGTTTACCAGCCTTACCTTTACGGGTATTGATGATAATAACCCCATTCGCACCTCTCGTACCGTAAACGGCAGTGGCGGTTGCATCCTTCAGGATGGTGAAGCTTTCGATGTCCTCTGGATCGATATTGTTGATATCACGATCTGGTACTCCGTCGACGATCAATAATGGTGACTGAGGTGAACTTGCGAAAGTCGATACCCCGCGAACAAACAGGTTTGCACCACCAGAACCAGGACCTCCACTGCGTTGCGTCGCAACAACCCCAGCCAAACGACCCGCAATAGCTGTCGTTAAGTTAGCAACTGGAACCTTGAGCTCTTCTCGCTTGATTGTCGCCTGCGAGCCCACATTACTTTCTTTCTTTTGCGTACCGAATCCGACAACAACAACTTCATCGATTCCTGCCAGATCCTCATTTAAAGTTACTGTAATGTCCTTTTCATTTTCTGTCAGCGGCACTTCCTGGAATTCAAAGCCTACCAATTTGAAAACAAGGGTAGCATCTGATGGTACTTCAGCAACGAACCTACCATTGGCATCGGTAGAAGTCAGAGCCTTGGTCTGTCCCTTTACGGAGATGGTTACCCCCTGCAAAAGATTACCATTGGCATCCTTCACCGTTCCTGTGTAAACGGTCTGCTGTCGATCGATCATGGTTACGGCTGAAAATAATTCCGAAATGTTTGTGGCACCTAAAACATCAATTGGACACATCGATGAAATCAATAAGGTTGCTACGGAAACCTGACCCCATTTTGGGACAAGCTTAAAAACATTGGACATAGGTTTTTTAATAGGTTGACCCTTTTTCATGTTCATAGTTAGCGGTTAGTAAAATTGATTATTGGGGTAATGATAAGAGTTAATTAGAGGAAAAAAAACAGCAATCGTTTGCGTAAATTTTTAACGAATTCAGGAATTTTCATTAAAAAATTAAATCAATAAAAACACATAACCCCATTTTTACTGTGCTAAAACCATTATTTTGGGTATTTACTAATATTAACCCTACGTTAATAACAATTTTGTTACACAATTTATTATGTATAACATGAACCTGAAAATCAATAAAAATTTGAGTTTTGCAATCGGGACAAATTCGAGATTCATTCGACCCATATTCGGAAAATTCGGAATATGTCTCGAATAAGGTCAAAGTCAGGTCAGACTAAAATCGATAAAACAGATAGGATGAAAATTTAAGGAAAAATGGAGGTCAAAAAATGAAAATGCTAGAGGTTTATTAAAATTTTTAGTTTGAACTAGGATGGAAAGAATGAGAGGATGGGTCAAGATTTGGATTATTTTTTTTGCAAGAAAGTCCCTGTTACGATAAGTTACCTAGAATTAACAAAAAAAGGTATTCGATTAATCGAATACCTTTTTTTCGCTACCTTATATTGTTCAATACCTTTCTAAAATCTTTCAGCCATTCTGGGGCAGATTGTCATAAATTGCCCATTTATGGTAACGTATTTTCGTTTAAACCGTCTGGCCCATTCCATATGTCTCTATCAACTTTGAAAACTAATAACTGAGAGGGAAAAACAATAATCTTGGCCAATCCTCCAATCCTCGTGGTGAGCAAAGTCGAACCCCATCCTCGTTCATTCCCACTTCTTGATCCATCCTCTAATCCCTTTAATCCTGGTTCATTCCCAGTTCTTGGTCCATCCTCAAATCCCTTTAATCCTGGTTCAAACTCCCCCTCATAAACCTCAACCAATTGCCGTTTGCAATCTTCTGTATATCTTCCTTCGCATAGCCTCTATTTCTTAGGATCGGGAATACTTTTTGGATATCGGCAATGGTTTCCAGATCATAGGGACATTGTTCTCTTCCAAATGCGCCATCCAAATCACTGCCTACTGCTACATGGTTGGTATTGCCGGCAATCTGACAGATATGGTCGATATTGTTGGCCATGATCTCCATATTGCAACCTGTTTCTTTTGGAGTAGATGTTCCCCGTATCCAATTTGGGACCATCATCCAGGCGTCCAGTGCAACGCCAATAACCGCATTTCTGTCAACCAGAGCCTTGATCATATCATCAGAAAATTGACGGTTATGATCAACAAATGTCCGGCAGTTGTTGTGACTGGCCCATATAGGACCTTTATATCGATCTAAAGCATCCCAAAATGCATCGTCATTGAGATGGGTTGCATCAAGGATCATCTGGAGGTTGTCCATTTCCTGGAGCAAGGCAATTCCATCCTGATTTAACTTTCCATTGGAATCCGTACCATTGGCATACCGACCTGGTCCATAATGGGCGGGACCAAGTGCACGAAGGCCATAATCATATGCCTTTTCAAGATATGACAGGTTAACGATGGAATCAGCACCTTCCAGGCTAAGGATATATCCGATGGCTTTTTTCACATCTCCAATATTATCATTCCAATGCTCGACATGGGCATCCAGTTCCGCTTTTGTCCGGATCATTTTTAGCTGCCCATCCTCTTCCATCGCTTTGTACCAAGCTAATTGCCCTTGAGTTTGTGCCCATGCCTGTTCGGGAGATAACCAACCTGGAAGAACACTTCCGTGCTCTACATACCTTGCAATCTGGGTGGCAACGACCAGACCTATGTTCCCTTTTCGAAGTTCATCGAAAGTGACGGTCGCTTTGCCGCGATCTGGTTTATCGACCATGCCCTCTTCCCTCCGGTTCAACTCTGAAATGGGGATCCGGAGATCTCGATTCCATTCCATGGCATTCATGCTTAGATCAAGGTGACCATCGATCAAAAAAGGCTGTACTTCCATAATATCCTTAAATATTTAACATTCTATTCCTCGCAACAACTTGCCAATTCTTAACCTTTTGATGGTCTGCGATGACCGAGACTTTATCATACAAGGCCACTGTTGGGCAGATATGCAAAGGAATGGCATAGAGTTCCGTACCTACTGGATACTCATTGCTATCATTGACGTTGAGCACCATATGTTCCTCACTCTGTAATATCGGAACTGCATCATCGGCATTCAAAAACTTAACCCTTGGCAATGGAGATTCCGAAGCGACAGCCTTGTAACCTAAGTCTATACATATGCGATGCTCATTGATCACGGATATCACTCGGGTCAAAAGTACTGCGGCGACTTCAAAAGCTTGTTCGGGTATTTTCTGGGAGTAACCCCAATCCCAAAACACAAAGGTTCCAGGGCTACAGGCCACATTAGGACGTTCAGCATGCCGTGTAAACGAAGGCGAACCGCCCACTACTATTTTCAATGGATAAGTACATTTTTCCTGAAAATAATCAAATGCAAGCTTGAGTAAATCATACCCTGAATCTGCCTCCTTTTCACGTATGGAAGCATCAACATTGTTGATCTGCCCATCATAGCCATGTATGCCCTCCAAAAGCAAGCTGTCCTGTTCAGCAATGCAGTTCCAGAGCTTTTCAATGTCTTTTATGGAAGCACCAGTCCTACCCATGCCTACATCAAGATCCAGGTAGAAGCTGGTTTTTATTCCCTGCTCCTTTGCCTGAAAATTGACTGTTGTAATAGATTCTACGTTATCCAATAAACAGGAAAAATGGGTGTTCGGATACTCTTGGATCAATTTCAGAAACCGTGAGATATTTGGTCCCACGGGCTGATAGGCCAAAAGGACATCCTTAGCATTACTCAATGCCAGCATTTCCGCTTCAGCAATGGTAGAACATTTAAACTGCTCAATACCTTCCTCAATCATCATCTTGCTCACTTCAAGCATTTTATGGGTCTTTGCATGAGGGCGCAACCTTGACGTATCATTGGCGACCATTCTTTTGAGCAAGCGAATATTACGGGTTATCCGATCAGGATACAGTAAAAGAGCAGGTGAAGCGATACAATCTGAATTTTTTACTTCAAACCACTTTTCCATGATTAGCCTTCATGTAATTCAAACATAGCCTCAATTTCCACCGGGATATTGTCTGGCAGTGAACCAAAGCCTACTGCTGATCGCACTCCAATACCATTTTCCTCGCCCCAAACCGAAGCAAACAATTCACTACAACCATTGATTACATAGGGATGTCTTTCAAAAGCAGGCGTGGCATTGACCATTCCTAAAACTTTGATAACGCGTTTTACTTTATTCAGCGAACCTAAATTGGCTTTTATCGTAGCCAGCATAGCCAGACCGACCTGTCTAGCAGCTACCTTACCAGCTTCCATGTCCATATCTTCACCAACGCGCCCGATGATTAAGGTTCCGTCATTTTGAACCGTACCATGACCAGATAAGTAAAGATATTTTCCATCGACCAAACATGGTTTGTACACCCCAAGTGGCTTTGGTGCTGGAGGTAATGTTAAACCTAATTTTTCAAATTGTTCATCTGCATTCCACATGATTTATTATTTTTTGATTAGTAATTTTTATATAAATAAAGATAAGATCATTACACCGATCAGACCAACCGTGGAGACAATAGCCTCCATCATGGACCATGATCGAAAAGTATCTTTTACCGATATTCCTAAATATTCTTTAAACATCCAAAATCCGGAGTCATTTACATGTGAAAACATGAGACTTCCCGCACCGATCGAAAGGACCATCAGGTTTGGATTGATATCAGTAGCCTGCAACAAAGGCAATAGCACACTTGCCGCAGTGAGTGCTGCAACTGTTGCCGAGCCTATGCATCCACGGATTATGGCCGTAATGATCCATGCTAAGATTAACGGATGGATAGGTAAGCCTTGCA
Organism: Sphingobacterium sp. LZ7M1; assembly: GCF_024296865.1. Taxonomy (GTDB): domain Bacteria; phylum Bacteroidota; class Bacteroidia; order Sphingobacteriales; family Sphingobacteriaceae; genus Sphingobacterium. Next base: position 2,596,826 of record NZ_CP101134.1, read on the forward strand.
GGGCCTCAGCCAATTTTAAGCTGACACCACTGGCCTCCATTACCTCTTTGAACACCCCAGAACCAGCAATTATCAAGAGGATCATCGCAATGTCCTTGACCGCATCTGCATACACCGACATTACGTCTTTGATGGGTCTGCCCTGAAAGATCCCTAAAGAAAACATAGCGTAGATAACTGCAATGAGCATAACGATATTTGCCGAGCCTAAAAATGCAATGATTTCATGCAAAAAGGTAGATTCTTTTGGTACTACATATGGTAAAACGGTAAAGAGAACAATCATGACCACCGGCAATAAAGCGGTAAAGAAGCTATTGAAAGCCCCAGGTTTAGGATAGTCCTCGTCCTCTGGTTTTGGATCTACCGGTTGAAAGATTTCAGATTTACCAGCCTTGATATTCTTGAGGGTTTTGCTGAACAAAGGACCGCCAATAATTATGGCAGGTATAGCAATGAGCAATCCATAGATCAATGTCAATCCCATATTGGCATTGAACAGGACCACCAAGGCTACTGGAGAGGGATGCGGAGGAATAAATCCATGGGTTACCGACAAAGCTGCCAACATCGGCAGACCGATGTAGACCAATGGTAATTTGTATTTATAGACTATTGAAAAAATTAGGGGAACCAAAAGCACAAAGCCTACGCCATAGAACAAAGGAATACCGACAATAAAACCTGTAAAGGCCATTCCCCATTGCAGATGCTTGACCCCAAACAGGCGAACCATAACGGTTGCAATATTTTCTGCTGCGCCACTATGGGCTATCAACTTTCCGAGCATGGCACCTAATACAATGATCAGGGTAAGCCCGCCCATGATAGATCCTATCCCCTTTTCAACTGTTCCCGGAATCTTTGCCAATGGAATTCCCAGGACGATAGCGGCTAAGATCGAAACGATCAGGAAGGCCAAAAAAGTGTTGATTTTAAAATAGGTAATGAAAATGATTAGCAACAATAGGCTAAGAAGTACGATTGTAAATACCATTTAGTTTATATTGAAGGTTAGGAAGCTTTCATAGCGAAAGCCTAAGGTAATTGCTATCCCTAAAATAGTAATACCTAGGCGAATAAGAGAGGGATTTTAAAAATAAATATTTCAGGGTTCTAAGGGGCATGAAGTTAATATTGCCCCATATTCAGAGTAGCTGTTAATGGAAAGGTTTGCCTTCTTTCAATAATTCTTTACGGATTCCGTCCAATACATCGGAGAGATATATGGATTTTTGATCTTTGTCGGGAGTAGATTTTTCAATGGCTTTGATACAGGAATAGTGTACCGCATTGACGATAGAGCCTCCCGATACAACATAGTTTTTCACGAGTTCCGGAATATCTACCTTTTCGTTCTTGTCATTAAAGAACAAGGCCTCTTCTGGAAAACTCAACTTCCATATTTTGGCGCGGTCTGCCGCTTCGGGAACAGTGAATTTCAAAATGGCATTGAACCTGCGCATAAAGGCATCATCAATATTATTTTTCATATTGGTAGCAAGGATTACCATGCCATTATACTCCTCAATACGTTGTAGCAGGTAAGAAACCTCTTGATTGGCATATTTATCATGGGCATCCCGAACATTGGTCCTTTTTCCAAATAAGGAATCCGCCTCATCAAAAAACAGGATCCAACCTTTGTCCTCGGCCTTTGCAAATATCTGTTCCAGATTTTTTTCGGTCTCCCCAATATATTTCGACATGACCATCGAGAGATCGATTTTGTACACATCCTTCCCGACTTCTTTGCCCAATAACCCAACGGTAAGCGTTTTACCGGTCCCTGAAGGACCGTATAGCAGGGCTTTATAACCATTGTTTATCCTACCCCCCATTCCCCATTCGTTGATCAGGATGCTGTTATATTTTAACCAGCTCTTCAATTCCTGGATCTGCTCTTGGAGCTCATCATTGATGACTAAATCTTTCCATTCCAATTTAGTACGGATTAATTTAGCTGGAAAATTAACACTGAACTTAGGCTGGGTAGACTCGCCATAGATAAATGCATCGAGGTATTCTTTGGAAATCAAGATCTTTCCACTCATCTCAGGCTCTCCTGCCGGAACATCATCTAACCATAGGATTTTTTTACTGTCAAAAATATGGTCAGCCCAAAACAGCTTATGGATTGCGGTCTTTTTATCAAAATCATCATCGCCTAAAAGAAAGACAGCAGTTTCACCCGTTGGGATAAATCCTCTAAAATCCTTTCCCCTTACCCCACCTATTTTTTGAAAATCTCCCGAGCGCTGCAGTTTAAAGTTTATGGCATTATCAAAGAGGTCGGCTTGCATATGAGGAGCCATCCCAATCAGTAATAGACAAGCTTCTTGTTCATTGAGTTGATGATGCTTGATAAATTCTTGCAGCTTTTTGGACCAGGTCCTATAAAGAGGTTTAGGCTTTTCAAATTCAGTTTCACCGGGAAACCAATTGCTCAAACGGTACAAGATCAACTGCTCCAGGAATTTGAGTTCTGCCGGGGCGTTGATATCAAGAAAGCTAATGCTTAGATCTGTATTTGCCTTTTTACTTTTCATTGAAATAGACTTTTGCTTTTTCCCAAACAGTCATGGCTACTTTCAAACCAAGCTTATGCCCCTCAGCAGTAGCCTTGGGAAAATGAATTCCCCCATAGATACAGGCAAGTCCCGCTTGCTCAGCAGCGAAAGAATAGGTCGGCCATTCCAGCACGATATCCATACATGGAGTTACCGCAGGTTCAATTTTTGAAGAACCCATTTTTAAGGTTGTCCTGCCTCCAAAGGCATCATTCCCTGTAAAGTTCTTCAGGATAACCGCAGCTGCGCGGCTAAAGCAACTGTGAGCAGAAATATATTCTGGGGTCGCTGGCGTTTTCAGATAAGGATTCCATTGATCCCCCTTAATCGTCTCTGTTCCTTTACAACTGCCTCCCCAAGCATGTACATGCAGGCCATTGAATAAGTTCCTGATCGCCGTAATAGGTCTGACAGATTGATATTGATGTTTGCATTCCCAACTAGCAATTGATGCATCCAACAACGCATTGCTGAGCACAAAGAAAAGCTTGATGCATTGGGAGTTCCTGTAGAATTCCTTTTGGGCAACGAACTGCGCTATCTCACACCAATGCCCAGGAGTCGTAAAGGTACCTCTGGCGTCTTCCCAGTAAGTAGCAATGACTTTCTGTTCATCCGTCAATGCAGCATTGATATCCAAGATTTCCCGGGCTTGTTGCTTGAACTCAGGTTGTTCCTTCGTAAAAGGTGCGTCAGGTCTAAATTGCCAGTTAAATGGAAGGGCAAAGGATTGTACCAAGCCCCAATGTGGAACATGGAATCGTTGGAAGCTGATTTTGGCTCCTTCCTTAATTTTTTGAAGGGGTTGCCAATAACTGAGATTATTCAGGTGTTCGGGAGGATTGATAGGTTTATAACCTGTATAGTCAGAAAATCTTGGCATATGCAGGCTTCCATAAGGATTGCTTCCATCCCCATATCGCTGTTCAATGGTTAATTTTGCCATAAGGTTGCCAATCCCTTCCGGCTTGGAAATGTCCAGGGTTTTATGGTCAGGATCGTAATCCAACTGGCACATAAAATCACGGAAAATATCCTTTTCTTCAGCTGGCAATTTTAACCAGAATAGGTTCACCAGAATCCGGTAAGCAGCATAACTGAAGGACTTACGGATATTATCCTTGGCACAATTTGATTTTGGGATTTTTATATATTTAGCTGTACTTGTGCTATAGGCACAGTTATCATATACAGACCATGCATCGTACATTGCTGTATGCATCATTGCCAATGCTCTTGCAGCCAATGGAGCAGAGGTTTTGGTCAACTTGATGGCCTCCAGCATAAGTTGATTCCATTTTAACACTAGCGGTTTTTCTGACATGATATTATACTATAAATTCATTCAATAATTCGTTCATAAGCCTCTAAAATTCACCTCCATTCTACATGGATAAGCTGTTTTAGCCATGGGAACTTGATCATATTCAAATTCCACGGCAGATAATCCAGCAACATATCGATAGGACCTTTTTCCACTTGTATCGTAATCTTTTCCATTCCCAGCTCTATTTTGCCTTTTCTCTGTAAAAAGCCTTCCCTTAACCCATCAACAGAAGTCTTTTTCAATATCTCCCAATTGGGGATACAGGCTTCCATCATAGCAATGACTTCCTCCTTTTCATCCTTGCTCATTTCTATTGATGTCGGGATTGCGGCTTTTATCGGATATGAGCATAGCAGTTTTGGAACTGTCAATTCATATTCCTTAGGCTGTTGCTTTCCAGTTGCTGCAAAATGTAATAGGTAGATAGCTTTTTCCTTAGCATCCAGAGAGATGAAATCTTTGTCTTTGACCAATCCCAACTGTTTGAATAATGAGTTTAAAAAGGGATGTAATAAAACCAACCCTACATGGTCCTGAAAAATAGCTTCTTTAATCTCGGTTATATCTTTAAATTCTTCAAAACTTCGTACCTGATCAATCACCGGATTGGCAAAGGAATTGTAATCCACTTTAATTTGCTCTATGCGATTTTTGAATTCAGCTGAGTCTGATTTAAAGAACTCTTTTGAAACGACCTGAAGCAAATCCAGCCAGAACTTCTCTCGCCAAACTATTTTGTTTCCAGCATTAATTTCCTTGTATTTGGATACAAAAGCGAAAAAATCCTTTACTATTTTATCCAATGATTTTTCCTGTTTTGGAGCTATTACTTTAATCAATGTATTCAAAAAGCTATCTGAATGTTGCCTCACTAATCGAATTCGGAAATTGGGACTACGTTCTACCTCCAGTATGAAATGATTCAAGGTTTCCATCTTACTAGAAAGGGATTCTAGGACATGTTCTTGCCAAGCATCTATCGGAAATTCAACATTCCAATCTAAATAGCCCTGTCGCAAATAAGAAATCCATTTATGAAAGTCCGAGAGAGTGGTATGCTGAATATTCACTCGATGGTTTAATGCTCTTTCTTTTAGTATCTGTTCTTCTAATTGCTGTTTTATGTTTTCTACTAATCTCCCATTGGATTTAATATGATCTAAATCCATTAGCTTAATAATACCCAGATCAATGGTCAAGGAATCTATTGATAACACTTCATCATCGTTGGATAAACCCGACAGGATTTCATCCATCAAAGGCACAAAAAACTCCCAATATTGATCACTTAGTTTTTGCTGAATGCTAAAACTAGCTTCTCCTTGTGATAATAGGAGCTCAATACGCTGTTTTCTGATGATATGCAGCATGATTTCACTTCTTATTTCCTAATAGCAGATTCTTGATTTCAAGTACATTGATTGCGGGTTGATATTTCTTTAATTCCGTTCCATCCCAATGATTATAGATCGCAGCTACATCAATTTTCGCTTTCCGCAACCTTTCAAAAGCGGCATTGAGTAGGGAAAGATCGGTTTTGTTCTTTTTCTTATGGTTGACCTGATCCAAGGCATAACAGACTACGGATTCCAAGACACGGTGCATCTGAGGTTTATTCAGGACCACGTAGTTCTTTGCCGTAGTTTTTTTGTTTTCAATGATTTGCGTAACTATAGCTTCCAGTTGGTTTATGGCCAGATTAGGATCGCTCAAATAATTTTGGACACTTTGAACAACCAGGTTTTTCTGGAGTTTCTCAGCAACTTGTTCTACTGCTGATCGATAGTGCATCATGCGTCTTTCTTTCAGTAGATTCAATTCTTTAGTATTACCTCGCTTTACCGTATTTAATACAGGAGCAATAGTTTTTTCTTCTTCCTTATTCTCTTTCTGGACCTTGCGGATGTAATCATAATTGGGTTGATTGTTTTGATCGCAACTGATGAATTGGTATTCACCAGGATAGGAAACCCGCCAGCAAAATGAAGCATTTACCTGGTCTAGGAAACTTTGTTGCATGCTGTAACTGTTTTCTTGGTTAACTTCACGATACAGGCAAGGATTATAGGTTTCAACCTGACTATTACATGGTTTACAAGTTTCGCAATCCACTAAATCTTCATAATTACGATGGAATAGGAAATTCAAGAAATCATCGCTGGAGAAATTTTCTATACAGGTTTTTTTCTTGGCAAGCCATTTCCTCCAGTTTTTGTATTTTGATTCAAAACAGCAATAATCATGAGGCGCTAGCCACAATATCCTCAACATTACATGGGCTGGTGCCAAACGGTATAAGATATCCTCCATTAGCATTCTTCCCGTTTTAGAGCGGAACCTTTTCGGCCATGCAGGTAGAGCTACGGTTGCAATAAAGGAATAGGGATCTATCGCTGGGACAAAGCAAATATCCGATTGATCGGAACATGGATCTTCTTGGTCAGCTTTCCAAGTGAAGCCACAATAGGAATAGGTTTCATTACAATATAGGCTTTGTCGAATTTCACAGTCTTCTTCACATCGAGGTCTGAGCAATATATGTTCGACAAACTGTAAACCTTCGGCATTAATGAGTTCTTTTGCCCGATCGACAGCCATGCACATCTCTTGCGAAGTTTCATAGCACTGAGGATTAAAGGCAATCTGCCTTCCATTAATAGAAAACTGTTCCCTATATTCCGGAAGGTTGAAATCCATTGCAATTCCAAATGAATTGCTGCTGCAATCCAGGATGGATTGATAATTTTCGAAATTGCTGAGCATATAGCTGGTCAAGCTGTACAACCGCATGGCCATATAGCAATTATCAATTGGGCAGGAAGTTTTCCAAGCCACATAACAGGTAGGCTCCTCCTCCACTGGATCTGAACAGCCACAGTTTACAGTATTCTCCTCTTTACATGAATTAAAGCCAGGCAGTTTTATTTCTATCTGATATTGATAGCCTTCATTATTTTGATTTTTGCTTCGGGTAATAGGAAAAAAGCAGAGAAAAAGTTCCAATTGCTCTTTAAATGATTCGACAGTCCAACCTTGGTTATAAGATTGGAGTATTACCTGTCCGTTTTTGTCCTTTATAAAAACAAATTCCTTTTCAACGACATATTCAATTCCTAATGCCTGTAATTCCTCCAGATAATCAAAAAGAAGGTCACAATATTCTTGGTTGTCATTTGCTCCAAACCTTTTGGTTGCAAAAGGTTTTCCGCCTTCATCGTGAAAAATCAAAGCATTATCTTCATTAGAAATAGAATAGGCATTTCTTTCATGAAAGCGTTTGAATTGATCATATAGATCAAGGACAACCTGATTTCTCTTTTTGGCCGTATCGTATGTGCATGGGTGGATCAAGAAGTCTGCACCGCAATTAATATAGAATGAAAAGCAGCAATCTTCCTTCCGCTGATATTTTCGGAAACCGATGTTGGATTGAACGGCACAGATCAGGTTCTCGACACCTGCCAGTCCCCATGCCTCTTCCTCAGTGAAAAAGCGTTGGGTACTTTCCGCCAATACTTCGCGGATATAGATCCGAAAATCACCTTTTCCATCATCATTAAAATCACAGTCAACATATAAATTGCCTGCATACTTTAAGAGCATCAAGAAAAAGAGAAAATCCTGCATAGCTGCCTCCGCAGTGGGATAATCTTTGACACTATGCCAACCTTGGGGATTCTTTGCAGAATGAAAAGTCTCAAAATAGTACAGTTCATCATTCCTTTTTATTGGATAGGCCCGCACTAATTGCATCAGCATTTGTGGAATGCTGCCTTCTCCAAATGTATTAATCTCTTCTTGAGTTACCAAAGGAATATAGACCAGGGCGGCTGTATTAGTATTCCTTTTCTCTTCGAAACTGATGAGAGTTCCGTAATTCTGCTCTACTGCCGCTAGTTCCAAAATATGGAAATAGTTATTTTCAAAAGCTTCAAGCGCCTGTTCCTTGGTAGAAAAGGTATCAAAGCTTTCGAATAGCACCAACTCTTCATTGATATGTCCGGCAGACTTGTATAGGATATTATGAGCCCGAACCTGATAGGTATATGCCTTGGTTTTTTGCTTATTTGCTCCTGACACTTCTCTTACCACCGCAGACCCTAGACATAACTGTAGATAGTTTAGTTTTCTCTTAAACAACCTGGACAATTTCATTTTGGATAAAACCGCTTCTTCCTTAGATAGAAATTGTTGCTGATAATAGGCCAAGACATGATCTTTATCCACCAGCCGGTAAATATATCGGGCAGAATTTTCTGTAGACTCTTTCCTTATGGAGGTTCTAAAGTTCTGGGATTTATTGCTATTGGCATATTGAGCAATGCTCTTCTGCGAATCTAAAGCTCGATTGATGCTTTCCTCCTGAAATTCCGGAGTATCCAAATTGACCGTAGGCAATTTACTGCTTCTGTTTTGTTGGGTCAGGATAATTCCATTCTTACTTTTACCAACCCTTAATGTTGGGGTAGCTTGTTGGAAAGCATGTGAAGCTTTAATAGCTTCTTCCTTATATGGATATTCCTTGCTACTACTGAACTTATAATTGGAGTCTTGGTCAAAGCCTAATTCATAATTAAATTTCCATCCCTTTGGAAATGAATTTGTGGACAACCTATAGGTGGCCTTTTGAAAAGAGCTGATAATCAGATCACGTAGTTCTCTTGCTTCCTCTTCGGTTTCAAATTCTGTATAACAGATGGCTTCGACCTGCTCTTGATAGACAATTTGAAGTTGCCATTTGGAATCAATGGCGGATCGGTAAAAGGCGTAGTTTTTTGAATTTCCAGCAAGTTTCAATACTAAGTATGCATTGGCTTTCGCTTCTTTGTTACTTGAAAATTCTTTTACCGCATAAAATTTAAAGGAATTGGCATGGTCCAAAATATCGTAGGTAAATTTATCGGGTTTACCAACAATGGTATTACTGATATTGATCTTAAAGGCTTTGATGTCCAAACAATTTGAATCATCCTTATCAAGATCATTGAAAGTAAGCTGAGTTATTTTAGGTTGTTTTGAATCTTCTTGAGACCAGATATTGCTGTCATTCAATTTGCTCATATTCTTTCGAGCAGCCTCCATGGCACTGACATCGGAATCAAAAGCTTCCACATAGTTCCTAAGAATACTACCGTTATGGTCCAGCAACTGTACCTTATGCGCATAACTACTGATATAAACATCTTCTACAGGCTGTTTGGAAAACATCCGATTCAGTTTAGTCCTTACCTCATCGGCCTCTTGAGAGGTTGCATATTGTTTGTAGAATGGAACACTTGAACGATCGTCATATTGCAGCACAATGCTGTACATCTTTTCGTGAGGGATATACTTTGTCCTTAACCTTTCTGGTTGGGCAAGCGAATCGAAAACCATCTGTGCAGCTTCTTCAGCCTCCTTCGGAGAATCAAACTTTTCTGACAGTTTGAAATAGGTATCCTCTGCTATGCTTAATTCAACGAGGTAATATTCATCCAACTGCTCAACAACAAAGTTGCACAGGCTGTGCAATTGCTTATTGGTGATCCCTGCAAGATATTTGGCTTCCTTCTCAAAACCAGATATATTATCATTGTTCCATTCATCTTTTAAGTAATCGTAAGCCTTGCCTCGATTGGAACTGATCTCATCATAATGGCTGAGAAAATCCTCTTTAGCTTGAATCAACTGGTTAGGTTGTTGATTGAATTGCATGAGCACATCATCCGTAAACCTTTCTGCAAATCGACTTAAGAGATGGTTTAAGAATGTATTCCTGCGTTCTGCATACAGATTATCATCTTCCAATATCAAGGCAAGATAGGACTTGAAGGAAGCCATGTTTAGTTCAATATCAAAGGAAACATGGTTTTCATCAATGATAAAACTCCTATAATTTTCTTCAAAGGAACCCACATAGGCGACTGAACTGAGATGCAGATTTGCAGCAGAAGTGGAAGGAAAGCTTATTTTACTGATCAGAGCGAAATCATCTGAAGTACCATTGAGATAATAGTAGATCTTTCCTTCAGTATCTTGGACAAAGCCATATTCATAGCTATTGTTGCTAAAGTCCTCTATTAACTGTTTGATTGCTATCTGTTGCTTGATCAATGAACTATATTGGAACTGTTGCATGGCTGGAATATCAATTGCATGGTCAATGATCAATTGGTCCAATTGACTTTTTTTAATCACGCGAATTAGGCTATCACCAACTGCTCCTAAAACTTCATTCTGATCTGTTCCGACAGCAAACCGAAGTAATTTGCTCAGCTCTGGTTTCTCGGTCAATTGATTGAGAAAATAGGTTCTTCGTTGACCATCCTCTGCCGAGTTCATGGAAAATAAGGCTCGAATGTTTTTCAGCTGGGCCAAATAGCCGGCCAATAGCTGGTCAAAGAACAGTAAATAGCCCTTTAACTGGAGTGCCTGTGCTTTCCTCAAGTTTGAGACATCATCTGGCAGTCCACCTTCGGCGATGCCATATACCCTTGGAAAATCATCCTGTAACAGGAAATATTCATCTAAGTTCTCATGGAAGGTACCAGATGGAATGGCATGGTCTAAATAAGCCGATGGCAACTGGTACAATACTTTGCCTGAATTTGCGAAATTGAGATTAAACAGTCCATCAAATTTTTTACTATCAAAATCAATCGGGATTCCGTTTTTCGTGAATTGAATACCAGAACAGGCTACCGAAAAATTAGTGATGTGATTTTCGGGGACATTAAACTTCCATGCATTTATATCACTAAACCGTCCTGTTTCGCAATTTCTTAGGGCTAGCTTATTTACTGATTTCACACCCGTAGAGGCTAAAATTACCTGATACAGGTCTGAAATATGGATTTCCTTTTTCAGTTTTAAGGCTGACAGCTCCTCTGTATCGATGAAGCCATGGCTTTCCGCAGGATTATATGGTCTACCCGCAAAAATATCTTCTATATCTTTTTGACGGTCCAAGAGTTCCTGTAGGGTGTAGAATTTTGGTACAGGTGAAATAAAATCCCTTAGCCTTTGCACGACATCCTGATAAGATTTTTCGATATCTGCGTCATTTTGCAATTCTATCACGGCACAGACACCAATATCTACCTTGCAAAGCATGGTAATATCCAAAAAGTCTTCACAGAAGTTTCTATGGGCCATCAATCTGTCTTTGACGGTTTTATTCAATGCATCTAAATAAGCATTAGCTGTTAATTTATCAGGAAAATCCTTATTCACATCCTTTTCAGGCTCAATAAAAATATGGTATAGCCCATTGAGATATTGAACGCAATCATTGTTTTGGTAATTGGTTGACTGCTGATCATATCTTGGCCTACAAAAGTCAGTTTGATCGGTAGCGACTTCTAACCAAGCATTCTTTACGCCTTCAATATCGATCAGGAACTTTCTATAATCCATTATGGTCAATGGATTACAGCTCAGGATCTCAGCAGCCGTAAAGAAATTATTATCAGCTCCGGTTTCCTTTGGATCCCTGCTGAACAAATCAATGCTTGGTAAATTAGTTCTATAGCCTAAATCAAGAAGCGAGTAGCACAGTACTTCCAGGATGGTAATACCAGGGTCATGGACATTATGATCTGTCCAGATTTTTCCAGAGAGTTTACCAAGATATGCTATTCCTTCTGTTCTTAGTTTTTCAAAATCTAAGTACGCAGGGAAACCAGCATTGTCCTTGTTTATCGTTTTCTTATTTTCTCCTTGGCTTGCCATGATCTTGCATTTTACCTATGCATAATTCCTATTACAATAATTTTCAATTGGGATGGCCGGATTGCGGCATGGTTCTGCCTCTTTGCGAGATGCCCATCTTTCACAATCTGCCTGTTCAATCTTGACATCGATATTTCCAGCAATCAGGATGGACCTTGGGCTGATCGGACAGACAACCTTATTGAAAGTACCCAATACAGAGCCTGCTTCATCGGCGTGTTTCATCCATAATTCCACGATATAATCGAGATAATCCCTTGACTCCAAGAAACCTACGATATCAGATTCGTAGATACATTGGCCAAAGGTCAGTTTATCAAATTCACCGATTGCCCAGGGAGCAAGAAATTCACGCAGATCTTGTTTCAATTTTTCTCTATAGAAAGATTCATCCATACCTTTCAGCAGTTTCACCTTCAAACAGAAGTTGACTCCCTCATACCTTGGGTTCATGATCCGAACCTTGACAAATGGGGAACTTCTTTCCTGTAGGTATTCTTGGATACTTTCAAGTAGACTTACCGGAACCCTAGGTTCAAACAATTGGGAAGCTTTCAACTTATTCATATCGGGAATAACCGCCATAATAATGTAGCCAGGGGCCATCGGAATATCGTTGACATAGTGATGCGCATCCAATGCGAAACTATGGTTCACACATTTCACTTTATATAATTGAGGAAATGCTTCCAAGACCAATCGCTCGTAATCAAATTTTTGAATTGCCCTACCCTTATGTTTTAAGAGCTCGGATACCCGGATATAGAAATGCCCTTCGGCCTCAGGCACCCTTCCAGCAAAAGAATCATAAGGTTGAGAAACAGATTTGATGGCGACATCAGCATCCTTCATCTTTGAAATCGAACCTGCTGGCAAACCTTTATCCAACCTTAACTTGTCATTCAAAGCTTCATTGGTAAAGGTTGCCTTAATGGCTTGGGTAAATAGCCCAATGGTTTCACTGACCGATTTGCTGTTTTTGGCGATTCCAGCTTTTATCCAGTGCAATCCTTTCGGAAGGACTGTGTTTTCATTGCTGATATTGGCAGGAATGGAAAACTTAATGATTCCAGAACTGGTCAGACCATCGGTATCATCTTCCAACACTTCAAATCCATTCCTTAGCGGTTTCCATTCATTGTTGTCCAAATAATGCCATGAAACCGGTTCTCTTTCTGATTCGGAATCGGCAGTTGCCTCCGCCATTTGAAAAAGTATATTCACATTGCTGCCTGGTACCAGATCCTTGAAAGCAAGAAATAAATTTCCTTCATCACAATAGGTCGGCAATAAGCTGGGTTGATGTTCTAACTGCTCGAGCTTATAGGTACCAGGAAAAGGATAGAGATGAATGAGTTCTATATCCTCCATACTTGCCGTAGCAGAGTAGTCAATTTCCATCTTTTTGATGATTGGTGTCCAAGGTTCATTCGGGATAACTGCCTGAAAGAGATCATTATTGTCAATGATATTTCGAATCTGTAGGATCTGGTTCTTCAGAAATGAAACATCACCTGTTAAATTCTTATTGGAAAGCTCTCCAAACATTGGAGGTAGAACTGTTCGACGGATCGAATCGGCTTCGGCCTCATTGATTTTACCGGCACCAATATCTCCCATTTTAGATTTAATACCATCAGATGGATTATTGACATCATCCTCCACTCTTGTGGAAACGGTTTTTGCAGTTTCGATGCTCTCCAAAATATCATTGGTGCTGAAAACTATTAGGTTGCCGGCACCATCATAGTAAATGGCATCTTCTAATTTGCTGTCGGGGAGTTTGCCCAATGCCATCATCTGCCTAGCTAGAACATAGGAATAGACCTTATGGCAGAAATCCTGCCCCTGTAGGTTAATTTTTAAAAAGCCTTCAGAGGTCCCGACTTCATATTGTTCTATTGGGGAACTGTTTTTTGAAAACTTCTGATTGAGTTCAAAAAAGGTATTCCTCAAAAAAATTGTCTGATCGAACTCACTGCTTCCAGAGCAGGTTGAACTATTATTGTTTTCAAATAGCTTCCTATCGTTATAAGTTTCCCCTTGAATGGTAACTGCCTTAGTTGTAGGAGAGCCATGCGATTTTTCCTTTATCCATTTGCCGTTTTCTAAAACGGCTAAATTGATCAAAAACTTATTTTCATCAAGACCAAATAGCCCACCTTCTTTTAAATATCCTTTATAATAATCCCTGAAGTCGGTTGGTTTTTCTTTCCAATCTAATTTAATATGGATTTCGTTCCATTTCTTGGTAAATACCTCTTGACTTCCAATAAAGAAATCTGGACCCAACAAATTTAAGTTGGTCGGATTATTAAGGTTTGGCGGGTTCTTTATATCAAAATCAATAATCTCAGGGCGAGTACCAAAGGGATAGATCGGACTATTGATGTTCTGCAAACTCTCGCTATTCTGAACAACAAAATTCTTAAGGCCACATACATTGACCTTGATCTTAGTACCTTTTGTATTAGAAATCTTAACGCTCCGGAAAAATTGATACAGGGAAACTAACTGGATTTCATCTTCAGCTTTTCTTTCGCAACAGGATTCTCGACTTGTCCACTTAACATCTTGCTCTATTTTCACTCGATCGTCAAGGTTGATTTTCATCAGTGGTAATGCGGTATCAAAACCTTCTTGGAACAGTTCCTCATCATAGTTCACTATTCCCTCTTGATCCGGACTCATTGCCAAGGAAATGTTGATTTCAAAAGTACTGGAACCACTAATGTTAGACATGGCTATTTCAACCCCTTGGTCGGGAACTAACCAGCCTTTCTTTCCAGTCAATGCGATATTGAATGCTTTGATCGGTTTAAAAATATCTTTTAGAACAGCAATTTCTTCTGCTGAAGAAATAAGTTCTCTATATTCTAAATCGGTAATGGTTTTCTCAAATAAAGCCTCTTCTAATGGATAATAACAGGAAATTTGCTTCCCAATGGGGCTGTCTTTCCATAATACCGCCTCAAGCTTTTCCTTAAGTGACTTACTGATCCCTTTTTTGACAGCTTGTGCTATGAGATCACGGTTGATCGGGTAGAATTTATCATTGATGACTGTCCGTACTCGTTCATAAAATGCAGAGACATCATTTTCATTTTCACATACATTCTGATGCAGTTTACAGGCCAAGGTAATTTCAATTTTCCGAGTGCCTTCACTCAAAAAGAGAACGGGTGAGGCAAAAACAAAACCTAACCTTGCATTTGGATAGGGTTTCAAAAACTTGCTTTCAGGATCTACGTATTTACTGAGTGCCGAACCTAAGGTTGGCCAGCTTGAATTTTGAATATCCTCAAATGGTTTTTCAACGCCATCAGCCATTTTAGCATTGCTGGACATATACACACCTTCCAAATAGCTGTTGCTTGCATGCACTTTGTTATTGAGGAAAAGCGTGCGTTGTTCGACAACATTGGCTTTATTGACCACAATCTGATCATCCAAAGCAAATTGGACCTCTACCTTATTGGCATCCTTGCTATCCTTAACTATGATCCCTTCCTTCAATAGATACTTTTGAATATGCTTTTGTATTTCAAAAACCAGATGCACTTGATCGGGAATAGCAGGTTTTGCACGCAGCAACAAGACCTCTTTATAAAAGAAATCAAGGTGTTTTTTCGTAAAAGAATTTAAATCCTGTTGCAGATATCTGAAAAGCCTCAAAAAAGAGAACAATAAGGCCAAATGTGGACTCAATTTCTCTTTGAATTCATCATTTAACGAAAGGAAACTGGGCTCTAGGCTAGTTTCAGCTGATGCATGAAGTGAATCGATGACGGTAATAAAAGATTCGCCGATAGCAAGAATTTCATTCTTCAGGGCAATCATCCTCAATCTTTTACTCTTTCCAGAATCCTGTATGGATTGTGTGGTTTTTACAGCATATAAATCTGTTAAGTCTAAATTCCATTCATCCGATTCCAGGAAACACATAAGGTTTATCGGCTTGGTCCCAAAAAACTTAACTGCGGAATTGACCTGAACTATAAAGACCTTCAAGCTGTCAGCTAGTTTATCTTTTATGA
Source organism: Sphingobacterium sp. LZ7M1 (assembly GCF_024296865.1). Lineage (GTDB taxonomy): Bacteria > Bacteroidota > Bacteroidia > Sphingobacteriales > Sphingobacteriaceae > Sphingobacterium. Next base: position 2,612,470 of record NZ_CP101134.1, read on the forward strand.
TTTTATCCAATGACAACATTACAGGCAAATCGGAGCCTTCGAGCTTAGAGTTCCAGAAATAGATTTTGTAGATAATAGATCGAAAAACATAGTTTACGATCAATTGAAGGCTGGATTTTGAAGGTGATTTTTCAAAAAGCAAGTTATAGAAAGCAAGCTTTTCCCTTATTGAGTCGGCATCATATTTTAAAATGGATGTAATGGTAAAAGGCAAACTGTTCTGAAAAAAGGATTGCCAATCCGATACATTGAGATCTGCATCATAATAGTTGATATGTCTAGAGAGTTTTTCAAAATAATCCAACAGGTCTGCTAAGCTCCTTGCATCGATTTGGGCAGTCGCCCCCAACAGATCATCCATAACCCGCTGCCTTTGGCTGACACCTGGATCGTTTTGAAATGGATGTATAAGCTCTTTACATTGCATGACTTCTGACTTTTAGGAATATCCAACTTAAATTGATTTTAATGCTTCATTTAAATAGTAATCATAGACATAGTTAAACCTGGAGTTAGTTCCTGGAACGAAATACTGAATGCTGATCGTAAAGCGACCCTCAATAAGTTCCATGGAATCACTACTTGTTATTTCTATCTGTTCCACTCGGATCCTCGGTTCATAGAACAGGATGGCATTGGTCACCCTATCCTTTAGGTAGCCAATCACGGAACTGTTCAGCGATTCAAAGACATAATCAGTCAGGTCACAGCCATATTTAGGTTGCATGACCCTTTCGCCCAAAGCTGTTGACAACAGAATATTCAAGCTTTGATCGATATCTTCAATTCCGGAAACCAATTCCACCGAATTGGAGACCTTATTGAATTCGGGCGGGAAAGACCAGCCTGTTCCTAAAAATGAACTGAAAGAATTTTCCATGTCCTTTATTTTTAACCTCCTATCTGAACTGTTGTAAATCCCATTACAATGGTGCCACCATGTGCAGTCATGTCACCTTGTCTTGCTGCAGGTTTTCCACCGATCATGACGGTCATGGAACCTTGAACAATACTGTCTGGCGGACCAGTACAGACTAACAAATCACCAACAACAGCAGCAGGAACGCCTCCAATGAGGACCGTTGGTACGCCTGGACCAATAATTGGACCACCAACGTGCGGCACTGGCCCAGGATTCACCATGGGACAGGTATGCAAATCGTTTATTCTTGCTGCTGAAGCCATAACCAGTTCTATATTTCTAATTTATCTTTACCAAAGACCCTTTGATTTCGGTTACTCCATCTGAATTAATCTTTGTCATTGCTGAATTGATATTCACATTCGTATCTGATTTCAGGGTCATGGTTTTTCCTATAATTTCCATTTTGGTTCCGGCGCTGATCTTCAGTTCAGCACCAGCTTTTATTTCGATGTTTTTTGGACTTTCCATTATGACCCCATTGCTATCCATCGTTATTTTATTGCTGTTTTGATCCTTGATTTCTATTTTCTTGCCGTCTTCATCAAGGATTATACTATTCCCAGCTGGTGTATCTATGTTGATTGTCTTGGTGGCATCATTGAAATGCACACGCATATTGCTTCTGGTGAAAATTCCTTTTTCATCATTGGCATCAGCTCCTTTAAGTGGAGCTGGTTTTGCACTACTGTTCAACATGCCTAACATGATGGCATGCCTTGGATCGTTATTGATGAAACCTACGATAATCTCATCGTCAATCTCTGGTCTAAAAAAAGTACCACGATCGCTTCCTGCATCCAAGCTTGCCACCCGAACCCAAGTGCCATTTGAATTGTTTTCTATGATTGGAATCTTGACCAAGATTCGGTCTTCACCATCTGGATCATTTTCCAACTGCAGGACCTTCCCTATCTGTAGCCCTTGAATTGAACCTAACAGGCCAGCAGCAGGAAAATCATCAATATCTTGATATAAAGAAGAATACCTTGCAGGATCTAAACCAAATTGAATATTGGTATACCAAGTACCATCACCTACTTCTTGTCTTACCGCGGTCACAAAGGCCTTGCCGTTAAATCGATCACCGACACCGGCGATCTTCACCATATCTCCAGGTTTTACTTCAGCAAAACCAGTAAATCTTGCCCTGCCCCTGATTTTCGCTAATCTACTGCGCAGCATTGCCCCTTCTGCCCAAGCCTTTAGTTCTTGTTCCAAAAGGTTACCGCTATGATGGAGTAAGAACTTTTCCAATTTATTGGCAGAAGCAAGATCAGAACTGTTCACATTTCCCAATTGCGTAAATCCTGAAACTTCATCAACCTCTGCGGTAAACAATCCCTGGTTTTTATAATCCCAGGAATGAGCCTCTACTTTTGACCATTGACTGCGAAGGTCCATCTCCGCTTCAAACTCCATTATTGAAGACCCATAGGTAACCTGTAATACAGGATCAGTATCTGTTTTGGGAGATTCTATTTTCAACTCAGCATCATTCACAAACAGTAATTGTCCATTGGCCTCGGCACGCAAAGCAATAAAATCCCAATCACTGAGGTGATGCTGAATCAGTTCTTTATGTTTCAAGGGAGTAGCTTCAACATCACTCTTTAAATCTGCATAAGCACTGATGATGCTATCCATTACTTCACTGTCTTTTTGGTCTAGATAATATTTGCTTTTCCTTCCCAAGGTCATTCGCATTGCGGCATCTTTACATTCGATCTGCAATTGCGTATTTCCATTTTCTTTAACCTTTACCTGTTGTTTCGTGATGATGCCTTTAAATGCTTGTTTATTGTCGCTATCAAAACCCAACTTGATTTCAATCGCTCTGCCGGGTAAAAAATCCTCCTTGTTGCTGATTTCAAAACTGCCTAATGCGGCATCACCATCTTTTAACAAAATCTTTGCAGTGGGTATCCGATTGACTTCCTTATCAATGGAGATACTGAGTATTTCGTAAGAAGAATCCATTTTAGACCCACCCAATGATATTTCATATGAAATAGTATCATGTTGGGACGGATTCGGTATGATGAGCTCTTCCATTAGTTTTCGTTTTTATTAAAAGGAGGAAAATATATATCATTTCCTGGTTGTAACCTTCTTATTGAGGTCAGACCATTAGCTTTCGCAACCTGTAAAAAGTACTTCGGATCATTGTAAATACCATAGGTCATCAGATCCAATCGATCACCTTGTTTGATTACTCGGTGATGGGTCAAATCTGGAGATGAGGGATTGTCCTCTGCCATGCGCTGCTCGCGAGACTGGTAATCCAGAAAAGTTGCGGATAACCTTGCCCGCAATGGTGTACCATCAGGCTTAAATAAGGTAAAATTCACATCCAGATTTGCTAATACACAGCGGAATCGAATCTCTGAACCCCAGATAATCAACAAAAAATTGGGGCGGTGGATGTCACCTTGGTAATTATAGGCACAGTCCATGAAGATTTTCAATTGCTCGTTGACGGGTTTGGTTTTGTATTCCTCCCAATAGCCTTCCATGGTTCCGGTACCATCCAAAATAAAATCAAGCTTCAGTTCCTCTGGCGCAGTAGATTTAAATTTCACTTCTGAAGAGCCAGACCCGTGAGGTCTTTGTACATCGTGTTCAATTTTAAAGTTCTTTGAAAAAGCCTCAGGATTGATCGGGGCTACGAATGCTGGCTTATTGGTTTGCTCCACACCCTTAACCTGAAACTGCCTATCTGTAAAAGAATAGATCAACAGTTTCTCCAATTTCCCCGAACTATAATTAGCGCTCATTTTTGTCCTTAATAATATCCAAAACTTTATCTACGCAAATCTTGATCAGCTCCTCTGATGCAGTGACACCATTATCCTGAGAACCTCCATTTCCTTCAGGGGAAGCAAGATCCTGAACAACCGTCGCCTTAATGACCAACTCCCTAACTTCAACTGGCATAACTATGATTTTTGAAAAATTAATCGGTTATAATTCAGCTCTAGCGTCTCGATCAGTACTTCCGCCCTCCCGGCATTCAGTTCTGAAAGTTTCCAGCTCCTTGGCCATACATTGTTAATTTTCCAATGCATAATGGATTGATGTTCCTCATCCAATAGATTGATTACCACGGTTTCCAGGGTTTCATAAACCTGGTCGTCGAAAGCCTTTTTCAACCAATCCGTAATCGCTGATGAACCCGGTGAGATCAATCCCCTTTTTAGTACCAAGGGACCATATTTATGCCGTCCGGGGACAATATGCTCAAACCTGTTTTCACCACCTTCCTTTATGGTCTCTATATCAATCGAAGAGTCCAAACCAGTTACAGACTGGAATTTAATATCCACAGCCTTATTCCCTTTCAATGTAAAATTCACTGAAAAATGAAAATTGACCGTTTGATATAAACTGTCAGCCATGGCTTATAACTTATTTTTTAGCTTCTACAATGGATAAACCCTCATGCACCAATTCCATGGTTTCAATGGCCACTTCGTTGGCATCGGCTTTCAAATTAGTGGATTGTACCTTTGAAGGCCAAGCTCTTGAGAGCGTCCAGGAGATGATCGGTTGATGTTCTTCATCCAGTAATCGAATGGTAACATCCCTCCTAAATTTCTCCTTGCCTTCCTGGAACATCATGGTCTTTTTCCACTGTTCAAAGTATTCAAAATCCCCAAAGAAAGTACCGCGTTTCAGCGTAACATTCGGGTATTTGGTCAATCCAGGCTGTTTTGTCTTGTTATAGGTAGGGCTACTGCCTTCACGGTATTCAATAACCTCAGTTTCAAAGTCAAGTCCGCTAACTTCTGTAAAACCAATTCTAGTACCACCCCAATCCAATTGAAAATGGAACTTCGGTAGTGGGTAGTTTTTTTTAGGATCGTTTGACATAACAAATGATTTATTGATTATTTACACTTATTTGCAGGATTCACCTCATTGATTGCATTCTCAAGACTTTGCTTGCATGCAAAAAGTGCATCCCTTTTCTCTTTTGCGGAATCCAATTCCTTTTTCAGCACATCAACACGCTGCTTGGTCTGATTATAGTCTGATTCCAATTGATGGTAATATTCATCAGAATCGATCGGCAGGTGGATATGTGGCTCTATACAACAGCATTCATGGGAATCAGAACTGCTTTCAATTTTGGCCTGCTCTGCATAAGCTGTACTTTCGGTACCCGATTGGTTACAATGGAATTTATCCTTCCAATATTGAATGGTCCTTTTCAGACCATACTCTTCACAGATATTGATGTGCAGACCGTAGGCTAATTCTACTACGGCAACAACCTGTGGAATCATGATGTCTCGGGTTAAGATCACAGCATCTAATTTCTGGCCATAGTCTTCAAGGACTTTCATGATCCCAATTCCTGGTGCCAACTCTGGTCGTTTCAAGCAATTGATACATAGGATTAACTTGTCATAGTTGGACTTCAATCTATCCACACGGATATAAAGATCCTCGACCATACAGAATAAGATCTCTATGGCTTTATTGGTTTTGTCCGTAACGATGCAGACCTTTTGTAGCAAGAGGATAAATAGTTCCAGTTGGCGACACAGGGCATCTGCATTTTCATCTGTAGCTTCCCAGTCAGCAAACCATGCCTTGAGTCGATCTCTTTCCTCAATGCTCAGGTTATATTCCAGTTCCTTATTGCTGGCGTAGGCATTTGCTGCCTTCCAATCTGAGGTTACTTGGACCAGATCACCCATCCATGCATCATAGCAACAATCTCCTCCTGGCTCATTACCGTTTGGTTTTTGATCGCAGCAATCAAAAATATCCTGCTCAGAATTGCTTATTTCATTATAGCTTAACATAATTGTCTATTTTAAAATTTACCATATTGAAAATGTTTCCTCAATCAATCACAGCTTGAGCCACCTTCATTATCACGGATGCAATAGATTTCAGTGACCTCCCTACAGATGTCGCAGATATCACATTTACACTTCTTGAATCTGTTATTCTCCTCATTATTCCCTTCATTGCAACCACAGTCGCCGATGCAACTGCATTTATGGCAGCATAGATAATCCTTGACTTCAACCAAGGTTTCCAATTCATTGCGTTTACCATAAAGGGTATAACTGGATTGCGTATGGGATTTAATCGCCAATGTCAGATCATCTTGAGATTTCTTTAATCCCGCGGTCGCCGTATTGATCTGCGCTTGGATTAGATCATCAAAAGTTTTGGCATTGCCAGCAAAATCCTGTTGGAATTTCTCTAAGGATTTAATATTTGAAAAGGACTGTATACCAATGATATCAGCCACGGAATTGCAGATAATATCAATTTCTAGGCTCAGGTCAACCGGTCTTTCAACCAGTTTGTTCAAAATCCGACAGGCATCTTGGCATTCATTTGGCCGATTATCCGATTCATTTCGTTTTTCAGCATCATTACAGTTGTCATTTGAGCATCCCAAAATCTTTAGTTGCCCAGAATTACAACTATCATTCATAGCAGCATCCAATTTTGCTGCAGATTCCCGAAGATTTCCGAAAGCAACCTTTGCATTCTTGGCCGTCATCAACACCGCTTTCAACCCTGCCACCAATGCATCATTCTGGCTGATGCTTGCCGCAACATTCTTTTTTATTTCTTCCGATGACTGTATCAATTCTACCCCGACCTTCAATTCCAGGTTTCGGAGCATTTGGTAATTCTTTTCTGTTTTGACAAAAACACATTTCTTCTTTTCGTACATCATCAGGGTCCCATCACTGGTGACCTCACTTTCACTCAACTCACCTAACTTCCCTTTCAGTCTATTGCAGTAATCTTCCTTTATCTGATGGAGATTTTTCTGAGTTATTGTCTTTGCCTCATTACCATTACAATTCCCGTTTTTCGGGTTTCGCATATTTGAGCTTTCAATGGTCATAACAATGGTTTTTTAAAATTTACAATAAACTTGGCTTAGGACTCTGCCAGCATTTTATGCATGAAACGAAGGATAATAAATTCGGCCGGACGAACAACCGCCATACCGATCTCTACGATCATCCTGCCTTCCCAGATATCCAATTCCGTCATGGTTTCCCCAAGCCCGATATGAACAAAGAATGCTTCTTTGGTCGATGCGCCCATTAATGCACCAGCTTTCCATTGCTGAGTCAGGTAATTCTCGATCATCGATTTAACCCGCACCCAGGTATTGCGATCATTGGGTTCAAATACAAATTGCTCAGTAGCATTTTTAACAGACTCCTCCACCATGGAAAAGAATCGCCGCACTGGAACATAACGCCATTCATTATCATTTCCCGCTAATGTGCGAGCTCCCCACACAATGGCAGGACCTCTTCCAGGAAATGAGCGGATAACATTAATGGATTTACCAGCGGTCGTATCTACATTAAGGTTCATCTGTTCCTTTTGATTGATCAGGAATTCTGGCCGGATCGCATTGGCAACATTGACATTTGCAGGTGCTTTCCAGACTCCCCTTGCATTATCAACCTGAGCATATACCCCCACCATGGCAGCAGAAACTGGCATAAGCATCTGAATATTGGTTATGGCACTCTTTGCCTGAAAGTATTTCTCATTATTGATAGCCAGTAATTCTTTAAGGGTGCTAGCTCCGGCCACTCCGGTAATGCTGACCAGTTCATCGTTATCCTTACTTGGATCCCCAGCTACCTTATAGTTATAATCAACTCCAGTAAACAATTTTGGAAAATATACTGCCGCATATTTATAGAATTCTGTCGTTCCAGAGAGTGTACTTCTCAATAAATCGATATCTAGACTCCACTGTGTCAGATTAGCCGGATCATGATAGACATCCAAAACGGTAAAACGGTCCTGTAGCTCTACACATTGGTTGATAGCCTCTGTATGCACATTGTAATAATCAGATGCTGTACTCAAATTGGTCGAGTCCGGAAAAACCAACAAGGTCACCTCATTGATCTTTGCAATCTCTTTCAGCCCATCCGTCAGATTACTGGCAACAATAGAACCTCCACTGTCTACATAGTTTCCTACAGAACAGATCCAGCATGGACCTCCACCATTCGCAAAAAATAGCTGCATACTATAATGCATCAGGAATTTAGATCTTTTTGTATCATCGATCTTCCCATTGACATCTGCATTAGGTCCAAAGACAACAGATAAGCTTTCCTTCTCCGGATCTGGATATCCAAAATATTGTTCATACTGAAGCATGGACTCAATCCGCCAGGGTTTATTCCTAAGATCATCTGTTTCTTTCCATTTTGCTATTTCAGTATATCCAATAAATGCTGGAATAGCCGTTTCTACCGAAGCAATCGAAGGTGGAAGATGTGGAATCTCCTCTATATACACTCCGGGGGTTTTATATTCTTGCATAACAATAGATTTTGATTTATTATTCTTTTAATTATGGTCATGGTGCCAGTGGAAATAAATCTGATTCTGGTACCATTATATCACTGTATATCTTTTTATTCTCAATATGGATTTCCTGAGTCCCTGTAGGATTAGGAAGATAAAATAAACTACTATCCGGTAACCTAAATAAAGTAGTGTTAGCGGTCAATGGTCGCGGTTCTTTAGCAATTAACACGGCATCAATGGTTTGCAAAAGGTCAGAATAAAGACCATTCTGTAAAGCACGATTTCTGTTATTGATATACCTCCAAAATGAAGCCTTGCTGGAGATATTAATTTCAAATACCGGTGCTGCTGGATCAGTGACATTAAATTGATTTTTTCGGGTAATCAGTTTACCTGATGCATCAAATAGCTTATAGCCACTTATATTCCCTTTCACTTTAATGAGAATCACCCCAATGCTGCTACTTAACTCTTGATTATCGGAGTAAAAAACAACTTTATGGGATTTAGCAAAAGAGCCCGTTCCACTAACTTCCAGGTTATAGACCAACTCATTGCTAATCTTTTCCTCTGGTAGCATCTTCAATAGTTTAGGATCAAAAGCTAAATGAACCTTTGCAAATGGATTGGAAGCTTTAAAATGTAGTTCTTGGATAATATTCCCCAAATGATCCTTGAGTATAAAATCTGCTTTGCTGATATTATTGGCATTTACGAAGGAATAACTAAAGTTAGCCCCGCATAATAACCGATCATTTTCATTGGCAAATGACTTTCCAGCTTTACTTAGCCACTGCTTGTTATTGGCCGTATCTACATAAAATGCCCTTATATCATTAGGACCAAACTTTGCCAATTCCCCTTGCTCATATTCAAGAGCGGCATCATGATTGGCCACTTCAGTATGTAGATATGGAAAGTTTCGGGAGCCAGATAAGGAGGAATCATTGCAGAATAAATAAGTGAAATTGATATTTCGTTCTACTTTTTGATTGCTAATTGAATCAAATCTTGAAGTTCTTCTCTTGATCAAAACTGGGATATGTAGGTCATCCCCTAACTTATGTATAGGTTCAAAAGTACTCACTCCACTTGCTAATTTCTTGAGTTTAACTTCTATCAATACCTTTAATCCAGAATAACTTGGCAATAATTTTAAGCCATAGTTCTTTAACATATCCTGATAACTTTCCGAAACTTCATAGGACAGATCATTATTGATCTCTTCTGCAAAAGATTCATATTTCTGAAAGAGAAAATCCAGTCGATCTGCTTGTGCGCTCAAATCAAAAACGTTATTTCCAGTTCTATCGGTCAGATAGAATTCGTGGAGGAGTTTTACCTCAAATAACGGTTTGTACAGCGTTCTCATAGCGTCAATTTATTTTGCTGAGCTTAGTTTCAATTTCCTCAATTAGAGGAGCATTCCTCACTTTCACATGTTCAGACAGGCTTATCAACCGGAGCTTATACATCGCGAATGGCACTTGCCTACCCCCCAAGGATCCCCATAGGTAATTGATCTGTTCAAAGGATAAGGTGAAGAGCTCCATATTAAAATGGAAGGGTTCAGTATTGTCAGGATCAATTGGATTAATATTTACAGGATTGGATGATGAAAAACTGCTTTTACTTTGCAGAAAACGGATCACCATGGATAGCCTTTTCAGGGCCAATAAATAACCGTCTCCAGCATAATTGCATGTAATCAATACATAAAGATTGATATAGATAGCAGGGTTTTCATAGTATGCTGAACCATCTGGCATCCGTCGCAACGGCGATTGATTCTTCAGGGTATTCTCCTCCTCAATATTGACCAGACTGATTACAATATTATCGGGCAAACCATTGCCTGCAGAAGTTTCAGACAAACCAATATTATCGATGATGACTCCGGCCGCATTATCTCCTTTAGAACTTAAATAAGCCAGCAGTTCAGTCTTAAACAATATAAGGGCTTGATCTATCATGATGATTGGTTATTGATGGAAGCTAGAGTGCTTGTTCCTAGATACTGTAATTCTTGAATAAATTTCTGCATAAAACCTTTCCACATCAATAGCTAGCAATAGTCATTTCATTGAAGGCAGCTGTCATTCCTTTATTTTCTAAATGTCAACTTGAGGTTTCCCCGAAGGGTCTTGGAACAATCCATGCCTCATTTTTAAAAAACTAGCGAGGGTGAAATATGTGTAGATGGAAGATTGGTAATAATGGCTAACCCCAGCAGAGGTGAAATGTCATTAAATTAAGTTTTTTGGTGTCATGTTGAGGAACGAAACATCTCGGAGAAATGCGAGCTTTCGAAATTAAATTTATCATTTAATGAACCTCAAGCAGGGGGATATTTAGTCCTAATTTTTAATTCTCACATTTACGCAAAAAAGAAACAATGAAAATTGTTGTCATCTCGACTTCGCTGACCCTTTAGGATATAGTCGATGGTTATTTGGATAAGCTTTTCAATGAAGCCCACTTTTGTACATCTCCAATTCTGAACGCTAAGTGAAGAATCTGTATGGTTTACCAGCATCAATTCCTTCATCCTGTACCGAAGGTAAAGGACCTGTAAGCCATTTCAATTATAGTTTGTATACCTCCGAGAATCTTCGTTCCTCAGATTGACACAAAAAATTAAACTTAATGCTTTTACCTTAAAGGCATTCATCCTAAACCATATTGAACAATATGGCAAACTTGGTCAGATGACATAGATTATTAATCTCCAATTTGTTGGTAATGTTCTTTCGATGGTTGTTCACGGTATGGATGGAAATAAACAACAACTCCGAGATATCCTGGCTAGACTTACCTTCAACAATCAACTTGATGACTTCCTTTTCACGTTTGCTCAGCAACATCACACGGTTACAATACTTTTGGAAATAGGATTCATCATTTAAGGAAAGTGGTTTATTCTCTGCCTTATTCAACTCAAAAGCATATCGAAATAATATCCCAGGCTGGCTTTCATCACCAAGGGCAAATAATTTACTGGTAGCAAAATGCCATTTATAATCGCCAATCTGCTGTGGCCTTGCACGCTGAAAAAAGAAATAGACCTTATTCAATTCTTTTTGCCGGATAGCATGGAAAAGCTCCGGCATTAAAGGGACAATATCTTCAGGAGGAAAGAAGAAATCAAAATAAGCTAACCAGATCTGTTCAGTTTCTGGGTTAGCATGATTCATCCCATCCGTTCTACATTTATAAAAGAAGGAATTCGTTGGCTCTTTATGATTCTCAACAACTAAGTTTCCTACATCAAAATCACCTATTTCCACCTTTAGGAATTTCTGCTGCAGAATCTGGCCAACCATATCAATAATATGACCGTTGAAATCGTAATATTGGCTTGATTGTGTATCCTGTGTTAGATTCATCGGATGCGTATTAAAAGTTAGCGAAACGTCTAAAATCAAAATCAGTAATTAACCAATATTGATTCAATTTGAATTAAATCTAATGCTTAATGGCAATAATTTAAATGGCAATGAGTAGGATATAACTTTGAATGAGTAAGGCCTATTAAATAATTAGTGAACGGCTTTTTTGATTTTTCAAACTGCTTATGAAATATCTTATAACTAAAGACTTATAATTTCAGAAAGCAAAAATATATAAAAATGAAATAGATTATATATCGCTTACCTAAAAAAATCAATTAATTATCATTATAAATAAAAATAAGCGTACAACAAACTTTTAATTGAGCTAAAAATATCTAATTGCTTTCATACAAACCAACTGTTAAAAAATGCTAACTTTTTAATAATAAACTGGTTATTATGTTAAAAACGTTAAAGAAATTTCTTTTTCAATTACTTTGGAATAATTTTACCGTATAGAAATAATTATCGTTTTAATACAAATTATTTTCATATGAACTATCCTTTATTTTCAACACTGATTCTCTGCTGCGTCCTGAATATAAGTTACGCCCAAGACTCTTTACCTGCAAAAACCCATTCAATCGGAATAGGTCCGATGCTGGGTTATGATTTTTCCCATCATGGTGCTTCCTATGGAGTAGGAATGATCTATGAATACCGACCTTTAAATAAAATAAGTTTCTTTTCAACCTTAAATTATGAGGTCACCGTTCGGGGTATATCCAAAAATGTTCTTTTAACGATGCCTGAAATCTGGAAACATGAGGTTTTTTCCCTGAATGGAGGAATTCGATATTATCTTTCGAAGAACCTATATATTGCCGGATCTTTAGGGTTAGCTTTTGAAGGCAGCACCCTACAAAAAGCAGATGGACAAAGGATAGGTCCTGATTTCAAACCTGCTTTATATCGTTCATTGGTTGCCGGCTACCAAATCCCATTGATCAATAAGGATATCATCGAGATTGAAACTGGTTTTTCTGGAACAAAAACCTCCAATCGGGGCAGTATGGTCGCACGGTATAAGTTTTAAAAATAAAGAAAGCCGTCAATCGACGGCTTTCTAAATAAACATCTATAACACTTAATAGCCCTTATTTTGCACTAGTTTATTATTATTCCTGATTTCTGCTGTAGGCTTTGGAAACAATAACTCCCGCTCGGTCAAAACTGGACCATAGGAGAATTTGTGACCTACGTAATTGTCGAATTTCTTGGTACTCACATTGAAAGCCTTCCTCAAGCGGACCATATCAAACCAAGTGACATTCTCATAGCAGAGCTCATGCCAACGCTCTTTCCAGATAGCTTCCCGAAGTTGATCCTTGGATAAACCGCTCAAGTTTGGAAGTTCTGCCCTTTTTCTGATCGCATTGACCGCATCATACACCTTTTGGTTAGGTCCAGTCACTTCATTTGCTGCCTCAGCATACATCAACAACAAATCAGCATATCGAAGGATAGACCAATTCAGGTCACTGTTTGTCGTACTTGTCTGCGCCGCCTCATCAAAATGCTTATATAGGAAATATCCCCCTAAATTGACTTCTTTGCTACGATCAGACTCATGGGTATATTTGGTAAAGAAAAACTGCTTTTCAGCTCGTCGTAAGTCATTTGCATCATAGGATTCCACAAAATCCTTGGTAGCATAGATTCCACCTGTTTCATCTGAATACGCAGATATATTCTTGTTGTAAGGAATGATGGCGACTTGCCAATTGGAGGCAATGACCTGCGTTTTATATTGAATGCTAAAGATATTCTCTACCCCATTTTTCTTTTTGGGATCATGTAGATCGGCATAGGCAGGGAACAATTGATATTGCTTGGAGTTGATGACTTCTTCAGATGCTTTGGCTGAAAGGTCAAAATAAGCTGCCCCTTTGTTCAATGGATAACCGGCCATGGTCAAGTAAACCTTTGCCATCAAGGATTTAATAATTCCCATATTTACTTTCCCACTTTGATCACTCCATGGCAAACCGGAGTTCTCTGCAACTTTCAGATCACTTACTATTAATTCATAGACCTTCTCTACGGTTGCCTGTTCTGGGTAAAGCTGCTCTGATGTCAGACTTACAGCTTCCGTTACCAAAGGGATTTCCCCAAACATCTGCACCAGATTAAAATAGAAAAATGCCCTTAAGAAATGAGCTTCTCCTAAGATCCGTTTCTTTTCAGCTTCATCCATCGTGATTTGAGGAATATACGTAATTGAAAGGTTTGCATTTCCGATACCTTTATAATAGGTCGTCCAATAGTCTAGGCCATAACCATTGTCTGAAGTGTTTCTGAGGTCCTTTACGTAGTAACTGTTTACCGCCTGACCTAAATCTGTTCCCGCCAATCCGGTAGCAAATTCAAGCATCATCCAGGTTCCCCCACCAAATCCACTTACCATTGGGTTTCTTAAATTGGCGTAAATAGCACTTACGGAACTACGGGCATGTTCAGGTTTGGTGAAATAGTTCTCCACCGTAAAATTACTGGGATCGGATTCGTCCAAAAAACCCGAACAGCCTACTATACCTGCCGTTAATATTACGGCTGTAGTTATTTGAATCGTTCTCTTGATATATTTAATGTATTTCATGATTTTCCTGTTTTATTATAATCCAATGTTTAATCCGAATGTAAATACCCTTGGTCTTGGATAATCATATAGACCAAATCCCTGATCAAATGCAGAGCCTGAATTAGAAACCTCTGGATCATAACCCGAATATTTCGTGATCACAAAGAAGTTCTGTACGGAAGCAAAAAAGCGTAGTCGATCCAATTTCATTCTTGAAACTACATCTGGATTCAATGTATAAGAAAGCATTAGGTTTCTACCTCTGATAAAGGAGGCATCTGAAACTTTATGGCTATCGTTATTTGTTGTATAATAGGCATTGATAGGTCGTACCTGTGCAATCGGAGTGTTTTGGTTACTCTCTGTCCAAGCGTTCAATACCGTCTTATAACTGTTTGCTATCCCCTGTCTGTCCTCAGCAGAGTGAATACTGCGATCAATCACGTCATTACCAAACATATATTGCAAATCGATCAATAAGGATAGATTTTTATATTTGAAGGTGTTGGAGAATGTTCCATAACCATCTGGAATCCCTCTACCAATAATGGTTTTATCATTATCATTGATGACGCCATCTCCATTGATATCCTGATATCGCACATCACCAGGAAGCATATTATATTTCTTGGCTTCAGCTTCGTCTGCGCTGGACCAGGTCCCTAGATGTTGGAAACCCCAAAAAGATCCAACCGGCTCGCCTTCTCTGATAATGGTCGCACCACTATAGATATCTGCACCACCAATCAATCTCAAAACTTGGTTTCTGTTGTAGGAGAAATTGAACAATCCTGACCAACTGAAAACATCATTGCCGATATTGGCCACGTTGACGCCAAATTCTATCCCATCATTTTTCATACTTCCGATATTTCTGAAAATGGTTCCATACCCACTGGACAATGGAATCGGGGCATCGAGTAGCATATCGTTAACCTGACGGTGATATACATCCAATTCGAAGTTCAACTTGTTTTGGAACAAACCTAATTCAAGTCCCAGATCGACTTGCTCCGTCCGCTCCCATTTTAAAGTTGGGTTGGCAATTCTGCCAGTCCCTACACCGACCATACGATCACCACCTTGAATGATTTCATAATTCCCCATACCGGCTAATGCGCGGTAGGCTGGGATTTCAGAGTTACCCGTTGCTCCATAGCTCATCCTTAACTTCAAATTGGAGATGCTCTCCGAATCTTTTAAGAAGTTCTCTTCATTGATTTTCCATGCCACTGCTGCAGAAGGGAAAAAGGCATATTGGTTATCCTGTCCAAATTTGGAAGATCCATCCACACGACCAGTAAAGGTGAATAGGTATTTGTTCAACAAGGTATAGTTGATCCTCGTGAAGTAAGAGTTCAATCCATTGGCATTCGCACCTGAAGAAGGTGCATTCATGGTAGCCCCTGCTCCCAAATTATTGAATTGATAGTAGAAATCCGTGTACTTGCTGGAACTGGCATAGGAACCAAAATAATCGGTATGCTGCCATGAAAAACCTAACATAGCATTAATGGAATGAATATTTCCAAAATCTTTTAAGTAGGTAAAATAGTTCTCAAATTGCCAGGAGTTGAATCGTTTATTGTCCACATTGGCAGAACCATCACTTGAAATATATTGCAGACCTACAGCTGCTGCATAATCTTTTCGTTGATTGATGATATTCGTACCAATCGAGGTACGGAACTCTAACCCATCCATTAATTTTATATTGGCATACATATTACCAATAAAGGGTTGGGTAGATAGGTAATAAAGTCTTTCATCAGCTACACGGATTGGGTTATCCCCACCTTCCATACCTGGATAATCGCGGTTACTTGCCCATCTACCATCTGCATATCGAACAGGTATCAATGGCAATGCCTCAAGTACCTGACGCATCATGGTAATTCCTCCACCGCCCAATTCATCAACTTGCTTATCCTTTTGATCCGTATAGCTCAATACACCACCTACCTTTAACCAATCTTTGATCTCAGTATCAAATACAAATCTTGCTGAATATCTTTTCTGCCATGAGCCATATGCAACGCCTTGTTCATTTCTGTAATTCACAAATCCACCATAAGAACCTTTTTCATTTCCATTGGTAAAAGCCAATTGATGGTTCTGTGTAATGGCATTTCGGAAAGCCTCCTTCTGCCAATCCGTATTGTAAAGCGGTTTGCCATTGGAATCAAAAAGTAATGGGTTGGTCCGTTTGGTTTTAGGATCGGTATATTTTGTGCCTGTAGCCCAACCTACAGGGTCAAATTTCTTAGCATTCTCATAGGCTAATTCTTCAACAGCTAAGAATTCTTCTGAACTCAAAACCGGCAATAATTTTGGAGCATACCCTACCCCAACCTCTGCATCATATGTAGCTCTTCCACCTCCAGAAGTACCACGCTTAGTAGTTACAATAACGACCCCATTGGCACCACGGGCACCATAGATAGCTGTTGATGAGGCGTCCTTTAATACCTCCACGGAAGCAATATCATTTGGATTGATATAATCAATCGGTGAACTACCATTCTGTAATCCATCTCTACTCATGATTACACCATCTATTACGTACAATGGATTATTGGTGGTGGAGATGGAACTTGACCCCCGGATCCTGATATTGGCCCGACCGCCTGGACGGCCAGAGCTGGTGGAAACATTTACACCCGTTATTTTTCCTCCTAGGGCTTGGTTCAGATTGGATGCTGGTCTTTCACGCAATGCCTCGCCTTGAACGGTACCAACTGCACCGGTCAGATCACTTTTCTTGACTACCCCATACCCTACAGCTACCACTACTTCTTCAATGGATTCAGAGGAGGTACTCATCTGAACATTGATTTCCGTTCGGTTGTTAACTGATTCGCTATGGGTAATATAACCTATAAATGTAAAGGTCAGGTTAGCATTTGAACTGGTCTTGATTTCATAAACACCATTGGTATCAGTGCTTGTACTGGCATTGCCAGAGCTACTCTTGATCGAAACACCTGCTAAGGGCTCGTTGTTAGTCGAGGTAACTCGTCCAGTAATCGTGAGTTCCTGGGCATATGTCATTTTTGCTAACAAGAAAAATAACAATAAAGGAACACATCGGATGTAGGTTCTCATCATGGTTTTAAGTTTAAAAGGTTTATATTATGTGTTATTTGTTTTCTTAAAAAAACAGGAATACCAGCTCCTAAAACTCTTAACCAAAAACCAATACACACCCACCTCGCCCTATTTAAAGGCAAATAAATCCCATCGAGTAGAAATCCACTCAAAGCCCAGGATTACCCTGGATCTTATATGTAACTTTTGTATCTAATTATTCTGAGTCTGTTCTTAATTAGTGTTTACAGGTTATATGGTTAATTGTCTGAGCAATATGTGGTTGTCCCAGTTCAACTTAAAACTAAGATAGTCCTCTCTTTCCGATTATGTGTCCTGTACTATCCTGACTTTTACCATTTTCTCCCTTCCTTTCCTAACAATTCCTTAATTTCGTCATCATAAAATTTGATTAAATAATGAAAAAGCTACTGGCATTACTATTATTAAGCTCTTCAGTTGCTTATGGTCAAAGAGGTTTCACAATCGATGAAACGGTTTATGGACCAAGCAAGTTTGCTCCTAAAACACTGACTGCAGCAAAATGGATCAAAGATGCAGATGCATTCTCCAACCTGGACAGTACTTACCAAAACCTATTGGCTCGCGAAGCAAAGAATAATTGGAATCCTGTTCAATTGGCTTCAACCAACGATATCCTACAAGCCTTAAAGGAAATAGCCGCAAATGATAAATTCTCATTACGCTCCTTTCCAAATAATTACAAATGGATTGATAAGGAAAACATCAACCTGGTTATCAATGGTGAAAAAAACAGCTATAACATCAATTTCAATGTAAACAGCAAAAAAGCTAAGCTCAATGCGACCCTTCCAAGTAACAGGGATGCTGAGGAATTTAGCCATGCAAATAAAAACACGGCCTACCTGATCGGTAATAATATTGAAATCCTTAAAGCCGATGGCAGCAAAATAACCGTCACCAAAGACACAGTTGATGGCATAGTAAATGGGAGCTCTGTCGTTCACCGTAATGAATTTGGTATTGCCAAAGGAATGTGGTGGTCGCCAGATGACAAAAAGCTGCTTTATTATCGCAAGGATGAAACCATGGTCAGCAAATATCCATTACCGCAATGGGATACCCGAGTGGCCAGCATTAAGGACATCCGCTATCCTATGGCTGGTATGAAAAGTGAGGAAGTTACATTGAACATCTTCAATACAGAAACTGGAGAGTATGTTCAGTTGCAAACTGGGGAACCAAAAGAACAATACCTAACAATTGTAACATGGGATCCTTCAAATGAGTTTGTATATGTTGGGGTATTAAACCGAGGACAGGACCATCTAAAATTGAATAAATATGATGCAAGAAGCGGAGCTCTTGTGCAAACTTTATTCGAAGAATCTTCAACTTCTTGGGTTGAACCTCAGGTAGCATTGGAATTCCTGCCAAATAACCCGAATCAGTTTTTATACCAGACCGATAAAGATGGCTTTAACCAACTTTACCTTTATACCACAGATGGTAAACTGATCAAAAACTTAGGTTATAAGGATGTCATAGTAACAGATTTTCAAGGATTTGATGCGAAAGGAAGTAAAGGATATTACATTGGCGCCAGTAATCAGGGAATGGAACGCCATTTATTTGAAGTCGATCTGAAATCTGGAAAAACTACCCAATTGACCAGTATCAATGGTACGCATAATGCAACTGTTAGTAGCTCTGGAAAGTATATTTTGGATCAATACAGCAATTTGGATATCCCTAATATCGTTCAGGTTATTGACAAAAAATCTAACAAGGCCGAAAAACTGGTTACAGCAACTAATCCATTCACTGGAAAGGTTGATTTACCTAAAATTGAGTTCAAAACCCTTACCTCAGCAGATGGTAAAACACCTTTGAATGCTAGAATCACCTATCCTGTCAATTTCGATCCCAATAAGAAATATCCTGTGATGGTTTATTTATATGGTGGATCGCATGCGCAATTGGTTACGGACAAATGGCTAGGTGGCGTGGGTTATTTCGATTTATACATGGCACAGCAAGGATACCTTGTCTTTACGATGGACAATAGAGGTTCCGATGCACGCGGTCGTGACTTTACCCGCATAACCCATCGCAATCTAGGTGAAGCCGAAATGGCTGATCAATTGAAAGGTATTGAATACCTTAAATCCCAACCTTATGTAGATGCAGAAAACTTGGGAATATTTGGCTGGAGCTTTGGTGGATTTATGACGAGCTCATTGATGACCAAACATAACGATATCTTTAAAGCTGCAGTAGCAGGTGGACCGGTAATCGATTGGAAATATTATGAAGTGATGTATGGCGAACGCTATATGGATACCCCACAGGAAAATCCTGAAGGGTATGAAAAAACCTCTATGCTAGACAAGGCTGATCGATTGAATGGTCACTTATTGATTATTCATGGTGCTCAAGATCCTGTAGTAGTTCAACAACATAGCATGGAATTTATCCAAAAATGTATTGAAGCCGGTAAACAGGTTGATTACTTCCTATACCCAACACACGAACATAATGTAGTTGGAAAGGATAGAATCCACATGTACGATAAAATTGCAAAATACTTCAATCTATATCTTAAGAAATAGATTGGATCAAGCCCATTAAAAATCCCTAATACCTAATCGTATTGGGGATTTTTCAATTAATAAAAAGTCGATTTGAAAATATAATGGTATAATTTCCAATCCAATCCATATCCTGATTTTACTTTTCTATTTTTGAAAAAAAACTTAAACCATTGAAAAGGATTATTGCCATACTTTGCTTCATTTTCTCTATTCAATTTAGCATCGCCCAAACATCAAAAATCTCCGGAACAGTTAAAGATTCACTATCATCAGCTCCAATAGCCTATGCCAGTATAGGATTATTAGATGTCAACAAAAAGGTAATCGATGGAATGATTACCGATACAACCGGTAGATTTCAGTTCACGGACCTGAAAAATGGTCCATACATATTACAGATCAAGTTTATTGGCTACAGTCAAAAGAACAGTCCAATTGAAATAAAGGGTCAAAAATCCATTGATTTAGGAAACATCTTAATTTCTAGTGCTCAGCAAAGTTTAGAACAGGTAACTGTTACGGCAAATATCGCTGCCCAGAAACATAGCAGTGATCGACAGACCTATCAAGCCAGCCAATATAAAAATGCTGTCGGCGGAACTGCTTTAGATATCGTCAAAAACCTTCCTTCAGCATCAGTTGATGCCAATGGAAACATCAGTATGCGTGGGAATTCAGGTGTTATCGTACTAATCAATGGTAAACCATCCTTTATAGATCCTGCTACCATACTCGGGCAGATTGCTGCCAATGATGTTTCAGAAGTGGAATATATCACAAGCCCTACTGCGCAGTATGATCCAGATGGAAAAGGTGGTATTATCAATTTAAAAACAAAGAAATCAGCAGCAAATGGATTCGCATGGATCTTAAACCTTCAGACTGGCTTACCTAGCATCGACGATTATGACAATATCGAAAGTCAAAAACGATTCGGAGGTGATATTTCTTTCCAATTGAAAAAAGATAAGCTGGAACTCAATGGATCTGCCAACTACCTTCGAAATGATAATGCTGGCTTCAGGGATGGTGATGTAAATACCATCATTGGAGACAAACAAACCTTCTTCCCTTCAAAAGGAGAACGTAGTTTTGACAAATACAATTACGGATTAAGATTAAACGCTGCATATGAACTATCTGAAAAACACAACCTGAATTTAGGGGTTCTGGCTTCAAGAAGATTCCAAGATAGGCTCGCTGATATTCATTATAATAACAGAACTATCCAGCCTTCCAGCGGCGATCAAATCTCCAGCTTAGATTACTTCAATTCCAATCTACAGAACAAACAAGGTGAGTTTTACTTAGTGGACTTCTCTTATCAATATAAAATAAATCCAAGGCACTCCCTACAATTGGGAGCCATCTATGAATTTGCCAACATCTATGGATCCACAAAAAATGGGAATATTGAAAACAACGTCGATACGGTGCAATGGTCCCATAATATCTATACAAATCCATTGCATGGTTTGCGGCTTTCCCTACAACATCAATGGAAATTCGACAATGCAGAATTGATTTCAGGTTACCAACTAAGGAATGATAGGCAAAAGGGAAATTTTGAATACTTTTATAAGGAAAAGGGTGGCCAATACCTTCAAATAAACCCTGAATTCACGGGCCGTTTAAATGCAACCAACCGAGTACATGCCCTGTTTAGCCAATATGACCGGAAATTCAACAACACACAACTTTCCCTTGGCCTTCGTTATGAGTATTATCAAAGAGATCTCCTGCTATTGGACAATAATCAAGAATATCCCTATTCCATCCACCAACTCTACCCAAGCTTTAATCTGATGCATGATCTGGGAGCTGGTTGGTCATGGAAATTAGCAGCTGCAAGAAGGGTGCAAAGAAACAATAACTTTGAGCTAAACCCTATTCCTGAGCGTGAACACTCGGAAACATTGGAACAAGGTGATCCGGAGTTATTACCTGAATTCACTACAAATGCGGAAACGGGACTTGTGAAAAAATTAAATGCAGGTAGTTTATTCTTGAATGCTTACTACCAACATACTAAAAATCCAATCCAGCGTGTAAACTCTGTTTATGCGGATACGATCTTACGCCGTGTATTTACCAATGCAGACTATGCTTCAAGATATGGTATGGAAATCGGTGGCGAGGGAAAGCCATTGTCATGGTTAAAGGTCAATGCTGGTGCAAATATTTATAATTACAAGGTTTCAGGAAAGGTACTGAACTATCAAGAAACCCGAACAAACCAAGACTGGGTGTACTCCATCAATGCTGGGATACAAGCAGATTTTGCTCCAACTTGGAGCACCGGTTTACAGGTCAATTACCTATCCGAAAGACCAACAGTTCAAGGAAAGGATTCAAGGTTCCTGACTCCACATTTCAACCTCAGTAAGGGATTCTTAAAAGGTGCCATTACGGCTCAATTGCTATGGCAGTTTATCGAACTCAACAAGAAATGGGGAGTTAATGAACAAAGAATTACGACCTATTCAAATGATTTCTATACCACGACAAATTACATCTATGAAAAGAATGTCTTTTTGATCAATCTGAATTTCAACCTACATAAATTGAATCAGATCATTAAACTTCCAAAAAGTGAGTTCGGTGAGAAGGAATTTTAAGGATCTTGTTTCTTGAATTCCGTGGGTGTAATTCCTGTATAGCGTTTAAAGTACTTTGAAAAATTAGATTTATCAGAGAAGCCTAGCATGAAAGCAATTTCTGAAATGCTGTTTGATGTGTAAAACAATAGCCTTTTGGCTTCTTTGATAATATATCCCGCCAATACCTCGGATGCCGTAAGGTTAACATGCTTCTTACAGGCAGCACTTAAATTTTGTGGACTGGTATTTAATTGGGAAGCATAATGAGCAACATGGTTGACCACTTTTGCCTCTTTGTTCAGCAATTCGCAAAACTTTATATACAGGTTGTTCTGGATGAACTTTGAAGAAATCTGTTGATCAGCATTCTCCAAAACCTTTGCCAACATGGCTTTAAACAACCCTTCCTGTACGATTTTATTATTCTCTGTCGCCAACAATCCTAAAATCTGTTCTATGGCAAGTTTCTCTTTTAAGAAGATTTGGTCAAATTGGACAACCTCTTCCACTAACCTACTGATTTCAAAATCTAAGCTTTGCTCCACAAATAATTTCTTCAGCAAAAGCACATAGCCTTCTACGGGATTTTCCAATTCCCAATGATGTACATTATCCTTTCGGATTACCAAGATACAGGGTACTTTCACCTCTGCTTCCTTCCCATCAATATAATGTCTACCGCTGGTCGAAGAAAGGAAAACCAATTCTAGATAACCATTATGTTTATGAGGTCTCGTTCGATTTTTAGCTCGATCAAATGCAGCTACTTTTATCAGTCGCTGAGGCTCTAGTTTATCCTTAATGGTTATTTTCTTTCCTTGCATCTTGTGAAACTATTATATTTCCGCTATTCCATCAAATATATTGGAATTCCTTAATTTTTTTAGACATCTAAAAATGATAACCAGAAAATTTAGAAATTCAAAAAAATGAAAAAACTTTTAGACAATGCTCTAGACTTCGCTTTGGTCTTATTCGAGACATATTCGGAAAATTCGGAATATGCCTCGAATAAGACTAAAGTCATCTCAGAAAAATTTGTGAATTTTCAGCTTTATTTAAGCTATTAAAGAATTTATCCGTATCATTATTTGTCAAGTAGAAACTTAAACTTTTTAATATACTTTATGCGCCGCACACTAATCACATTGGCATTAGGGATTTTGATGACACATGTTAATGGGCAAGAAAACAAAAAAGACATTGAAAGCCCAAAAATGGAATGGTTCGATGATGCTAAATTAGGAATTTTTATTCATTGGGGAATATACTCTGTGGATGGAATATCAGAATCTTGGGCATTTTTCAATAATTATCTGAGTCATGATAACTATATGAAACAACTCCGGGGATTTACTGCTAACAAATACGATCCAAAAGAGTGGGTTCAATTAATTAAAGATTCTGGTGCTAAGTATTCCGTTATTACCACAAAACACCATGATGGAGTAGCCTTATGGGACAGTAAAATGGACCAACCAACTACTATTGCCAAAGACGCTGCTGCAAAAAAAGACGTATTGACTCCATTTGTGAAGGAACTAAAAGCTTCGGGCTTAAAAACCGGACTTTACTTCTCTTTACCTGATTGGAGCCACCCGAATTACGATATCATTACGAGAACCCAAAAAAGGTATGATATCAAGGATGAGCCTAATCGATGGACCAAATTTCAAGATTATTATCAAGGACAGTTAAAGGAATTGTCAGTTGCTTATAAACCCGACCTAATTTGGTTTGATGGAGACTGGGAGCATTCTTCTGAAGAATGGAAAGCCAAGGAAACTTTAGATTTACTTCGTAAGTATAATAAAAACATCATTATCAATTCCCGATTGAATAACCATGGGGATTACGCTACTCCAGAACAAGGTATTCCAGTTCAACGCCCTGACCATAGATATTGGGAATTGTGCTATACCATGAATGACTCTTGGGGATACCAGCATTTTGACAAACATTACAAGAGTCCAAATATGATCGTAAGAACCTTGATTGAATGTTTGGCAATGGGTGGAAACTTGTTGTTAGATATCGGCCCAAAGGCTGACGGAACAATTCCTGAAGAACAGGTTGCAATTCTGAAGGAATTAGCAAGATGGACCAAGAAATATTCCGAAGCAATCTATGGTACTAGAGCTGGTCTATCGCAAGATTTAGTAAATGAAAAGAACAGTTTTTCTAAAGATGGAAAAGCCTTATTTATCTACCTGGATCAGGTTAAGGATTATGTAGAGATGCAAGGTTTTGATGATAAACCTTTGGAAATAAAGATGCTAGGAACAAACGAAAATGTTCCTTTTGAGTATGAATTTGGCAAATTGAAGTTGCAGATTCCTACAGCTAATTTTGACCCAGTTGCTTCCGTAGTTGCTGTAAAATTCAATAAAAAGCCATCTATTAATCCTCACATCCTACCAGAACCAGTTGGCATTACTGACTTTCTCTATGCGAAAACCCCGCAAGAATCTATCCGTAAAATTGTGGATATGACCTCAATTGGTGCAAACCTATTCAAAGGTTCTATCAATGATGATGGCAGCAAATTAGCTGAATCCTTTAATTTCCATAGCGAGGAAACTAAGAATTGGGTTAAAAAACATGCTGAAATTCTCCAAGATGCAGCTAAAGGAATCCCAGCAAATCACTTTAACGGAAAAACGGCCTTATCCCCAGACAAACAAACGCTATATCTATTTGTGGAGGGTAAACCTACAGGTCCAATTGCCATCAAGGGATTGAAGAACAATATTGCGAGGATCCGTATTGTTGGTGAAGGGTCTATGATTGGCCATGAGATTTATAACAAGCTATATTGGAGTGCTACGCCTGGAATAGTTTATATTGATATTCCTAAGGATAGATTGGATAAAAATACAACTGTAATTGCTGTTTTGCTCGATAAACCTATTGAATTGTTCTCTGAAGAGGTAGGTGCTATAGAAAGTAATCTCTAAATATGGAAATCGTTAAAATAATAGAGGGATAAATCTTTCGATTTATCCCTCTATTATTTTAACGATTTCTTTGAATCCCCTGTTTTTGGCATGTTGAACTGGACTTATCCCATCTTTATCTGGAATATCCATTCTAGATCCTGCATCCTTTAGGATTTGAACAATCTCTTGGTATTTTTCGGTGCCATCTCCTAATACGATTGCCTCCATTAAGGCTGTCCATCCTAATCTATTCACATGATCGATAGGATATCCCTTAGTATTTGCCAATAACTTGACAGTCTCCACATGCCCCCGTTCACACGCTGGAATCAATGCCGATCCATGGTAACGATTGAACACATCAAACCTAGCTCCATTTTCTAAAAATAATCTGAGCATTTCCGTTTGACCGGTTGCACCAGCATACAGAAATGGACTATCCAGATTGTCAGCTTGTTGGTTAACATCTGCTTTATAGGAAACCAACAACTTTACCATAGGTAAATCTTGGTTTTTCGTAGCAATCAATAGCAAGTTCCGTTTATTGGCATCTACCGTATTTACATCTTGTCCAGCTTTCAATGCGGTTTCCACGGCCTTTACATTTTTACTTTCCACCATTTTCACTAATCCTTGTTGATCCACGATTTCTAACTCCTGTTCTTTCTTTGTTGAGGCCTGGCATGAGGAAAATCCTAATGCAAGGCATAAACTCATTGTTAATGCTTTCATAATCAATAAACTACCTTTCCATTATAAATTAAAGATTTAACTTCAGAAACCCTTGAAACTGCTTCAGCTGAACAACTGGCATCAATCAGAACCAAGTCTGCATTATCACCCGCCTTTGGCCAAAGTTGATTTCCTTTGTCGTCTAATGGTGTGATACCTGCAGTCGCTAAGCTCAACATTCTTGATAAGGCCAATTCAGTTGAGTAACCATATAATTGCGCTGCCAAATTTGCCTTTTGCAAAACACTTCCTGAACCAAAGGTATTCCAATGGTCAACTATGCTATCATTACCGACCATTACTTCTACCCCTTTGTTCATTAAGGTAGGTATTGGCATGATTAATCCTCCAAATGGAACCGTGGATATTATTCCCACTTTTGCTTCAGCTAATTTTTCGGCTAATTCTTCTTGTTTTGCTTGGTCAATTTTTCCTAAAGCAAAACAATGGCTCAAATAAGTTTTTCCTTTCAGGATTGGATTTTCATTAACCTTTTTAATCAGGTATTCAATGGTCTGCACTCCGGAATCACCTGTTTCATGGAGGTGTATATCAATTCCTTTTTGATTATCCAAAGCCAATTGAACGGTAAAGTCCATAGTTTTTTCGATAGCTCCATCAATACTGAAGGGATCAAGACCGCCAATAAAATCAATATCCATTTTAGCAGCTTCTTTTAAATATGGAACAGAGTCGGTATAATAAACCCCATGTTGAGGAAAAGCTACCAATTCAGCTCCAAAACCATCTTTTTTATGGTCCAATGCCTTTTGGAGGTTTTTTAGGGAATCTAATTTCGATGTGGGTTCAATATTGACATGGCTCCTTGCAAATGCAGACCCATGGGACTGTAATAACTCGATCAGTTTCTCCGCTTTGAAGGTTGAGTTCTTCAATAGCTCCGGCATGATTTCCTGTTCCAGGGCAATCATCCCCTTCACTCCTCCTTTCCTTCTTTTTACGGCCTGCCAATTAGCACCATAATAAGTTTTATCAAGGTGAATATGCATATCTTTAAAGGAAGGCAACATCAATAGTCCTTTGGCATCAACTGCATCGGGATCATTCGTATTGGAACTGATATTTTTGATTTTTCCATTTTCGATATCAACGGAAAAGAGATCAGTTTTTGTAGAAGCCACCTCATCTTCAAAATATTCAAAACCAGTTTCAAGCCTTACATTTTTAAGTTTAAGATTTTTCATGTTTTTATAATAGTTGATGGATGGAGTCCCACTAGCCGTCTTATCAGCGTTTGCAGCAAACGCATTTGTTCCAAATGCTATTCCTGCAACGCTCATGGCTGAATTCCGTAAGAAGTCTTTTCTTGAAAGTTTCATATTCAATTAATTTTGAATGAGCTATTGTGATCTATAATACAAAGGTAGGATGATCTAGTTCCAATATCTTGGAAATTACATCCAATTTCTTGTAAATTTTATAACTGCGAACGAAATTGACTTGGATTTAAACCTGTTTGGTTTTTGAAGAAGTTGGAGAAATAGGCATGGTCGGAGAAACCGAGATCAAAAGCAATTTCCTTAATACTTCGCTCAGAAGTTTGTAATAGCCGTTTTGATTCGAGAGTAATTCGCTGATGGATAAGCTTATTTGCTGATACCTTAAGATTTTTCTTACAAAGGATATTGAGATAATTAGCACTGATGTTTAATTGTTCTGCATAAAAAGTAATCGATTTCTGTTCCTTGTAAAATTTATCAATAAGCCAATTGAACTTAGCCAATCGTGGATTGGTTTGATAGACCTTAAATTCCTCAATATCAAATTCGGCCTCCTTGCTCACTAATGCGGCAATTACAGCGGCACGTGCAGAGATCAATTGGTTGACAGGTTGAGTAAGCAACAATTCATCTCGAATCGCATTGAACTCATATAGCAATTTTTCGAAAGCTTCATTGCTGAGCCTAATAACAGGATGGTTCTGATAATTTGTAAAAGAATAACGAAATGCTGGTGCAAACTGTTCAAGAAAGGTTTTGTCAATCATGAGCTGATATCCCTTTGAACCCTCCTGGATATGCCATTTATGGATCTGTTCAGGAAAAAGCACATGGACTTCCCTATTTCCAATGCTATAATCAACAGAATCGATATTGTGGATTCCTGAGGCATGATCAAAAAGAATAATAAAAAAGAAATCATGTTTATGGGGTTTCTCAATTATCTTTTCGCCAAGGATTTCATTGAAGAGCAATTCTTTCTTACCGGCGAATTGCTCCTCACGAAAACCATGCATATCTAGAGTAGGAATTACATTTTTGTCATCCATTTGATTTCCTCAGAAAAGATTAAGTAACCTAAAATTAAGGAATAGCAAACGGAATCATCTGTTCAAATCTAGATTTTGACAAAAATCCCTCTTTTGTACAAGAAAATAAGGATAAGTAAGACAATAGAGTAATTCCCGACGGTCAGGATCAAATGGGCATATTCTTCATAGTGTTTTTCTAAACCAAAAGTCAAAGAATGAACCAGGCTCCTGAAATCAATAACTTCAGCCAATCCATAAGCAACGATGGAATTCATTCCATAAACTTTTAACCAGCGAAAGGGCATCTTTATTTGCTTGACATCAATCACATAATAGAATATGGCCATTAATAAGATACATATTCCACCTGAAAACAGGGTCATGCTCCCTGTCCATATTTTCTTGATGATTGGTTGTTGAAATTGCCATATTAAGCTAACCGCAATACAAATTACACCTGCAATGATCAATTTTACGGTTGTTCCATTTGGGTCTTTATCTTTGCCATCCTTAATTACTTTACCAGTAAGGCATCCCATCAAAACTGTAACGATAAAGGTTAAACTACTCCAGATCCAGGTATATTGATAATGTTCAGAAAACACCCATTCATCGCCTTGCCATTTCACTCCATCCATGAAATTTTGAAGGAACATTTTGTCGAGATAAATGGCAAAATTATAATTGGGTTCATAACCTCCCCAAGTAGACATGGGGATAGAATAAATGATCAATAAGGACAAACCCATACCTATGAGTTTTTTGAAGCTGAAATGGAGATAAGCCAAAGAGGTAATTAGATATCCTGTTGCGATAGCTTGTAAGGTATTGGAATATAACCGTAATACTTTCCAGTCAAAGGCCAAGAGATTACCCTGAACAATCATTCCAATGATCCACAAAATCAGAAATCTCCTTATGATGTGCCTGTATACGTCGGGACTATCGTTTCCGATTTTTCTATCTAAAGAAAATGGAATGGTAATCCCTGTCATAAAGAGGAACAAGGGCATAATTATATCCCATAGTCTAAAACCTTCCCAAGCTTCATGTTCAAACTGGGTCAACATGCTGTGATATCCAGGGTTGTCCCATATTTGCCCAACTGACATCAGAACAGGCTGTAAAAAAACCAACAGAAACAGGTCCAGTCCCCTGAGTATATCTAGGGACTCTAATCGTTGTGAAGGGATAACTTTCATAAAATAGGGTTCAATAGGTTTATTTTCTAAGCATAGGAAATTGAGAAATCCTTAATGTGGTACAACCATATGGAATCAAACGGATTTCAACTTCTTTTAAATCATTGATATTTAATCCGTACATATCAGCTGTCGGCATCGGTCCTGCCATTCCATTATATAATTTCCAAAACGGAAGTTGCCTAGCTTTTACTTTTAATTCAATTGGTGCATTTTCACGGTTCCAAGGATAGGCTTTATTGGCATTGTCTTTTTCAGAAACCTGAAATAGCGAAGCCATTTCATTTTTGTTGAACAAAGGCAAACCGTAATTCCAATCTGCTGTCGGCCGGACCTCAATAAATGAATCTCCATAGGCGACCTTTTCCTTGTCTTCAAGGAACACTTCTTTTTCTTCACCTGGGATATCCAATGCATAAACCAATGGACCTCTTTCTATGGCCCGAGAACCTTCGTGATAGGTCTCAAAGTTGAATTCCATTGGAAAGTCCAAAGACATGACATCATTGTTTTTCCAGGCTCTATTTATTTCGATTACAGAACCAGGTTTTGTATCTACATTGAATTCTTCGCCATTGATCAGGATTTTGGCATTTTTTGTCCAAGTGGGTATCCTAAGCTGATAAGGAAATTCAATAGCACTTTCTCTGTGATTAAATGTAAGGTTGATCCTGTTTTCAAATGGATAAAAAGTCTCTTGCGAAACTTGAACAATTTTTCCAGCCTGGCCAACTTTTACAACTGCAGATGAAGGTGCATAGATCATGGATGCAATTCCTTTATTTGCGGTTGCATAATAAAGGTTTTGCGTGAATTTGGGCCAACCTTGATGCATATTGGAAGTACAACATGGGTAACCCGTCAAAAGTCCAAAAACCACATCGGTCCCTTGATGATTGACATCAAAATTGTACATCTGTCTAGTAATTTGAACCTGATTGGCCTGCTGAAAATATTGACGGCGCATAAAATCATCTGAAATCTGGGTTGGCAAAGCATTGAATGCTACTTTTTCTAAGTGTTCTGCAAAACCAACATCTCCGGTTATTTCCAGCATCTTTTCCAAGGAAAACATCAATTCAACTGCTGAACAGAGTTCCGATCCCTGCGTCGGGTTACTACCATGCAGGGCCTCATCCCCACCGTACATTCCTTGCGCCTGACCATTAAATAATTTAATGTCAGATAAGCCCTGTTTCACTGCGGCCAGATGTTTTGGGTCTTTACTTTGTTGGTAAAAAATTACTGGTTCTTTCAGCCCTTGCGCTAAATTCACGCAATGAATGCTTCTAAAAGTAGCCAACATATTCCGCTGAATGAACTTTTGGGTAAAATCAAAACCTTGGGCATGCAAGATATCTGCAAGTTCAAGCAATTTAGGGTCTTCCGTAATGTTGTAAAGCCAATAAACAGCCTGAAGATTATCGGCTGAACGGTATTCAGCCCAAAAGGTCCAATGTCCTAGTGGTTTCTCTTCTAAGGTTCTAAGTTGATAGTGAAAATATTTAGTAAAGAGGTTTACTACCCTTTGATCTTCAGTTGCGGAATAATCCTGTTGCAGTATCTTGAGCATGACCATCTTAGGCCACCAATCATGTGAATTGTCCCGCTGAATTCCTGGTTCATGATCATAATCCTTCGCAGGTCCAAAATAGCCATCTTCAGATTGGCTTTGTAAGGCCCATTCCACCCAGCGTTGCGCTTTTGCTTTTAATCCCTTATCATTTAACTGGTATGCTAAAGGCAAGAGTCCATCCACCCAATAAGGTCCTCGCTCCCATTGATCACCATCTCCTCCAAGCCATCCATTTCTGTCTCCCATGACTAATGGATAGAGCTGATCCAATTGTCCCGTAGCTCCATTTTTCTGGGAGTTCAGCATTTCCTTTAACCAACCCTGAGGTTTTATTGCTCCCAAAGGCAACTCCATAAAAGGTTTCTGGATGAGCGGCGCTTTATTCTGTTTATAGGGTTGAGCTTGAAGATGAACACTTCCGAATGTCAATAGAAAGGCACATAAAGACAAATTGATTAGTTTATTCATGGTATTAGGTTTATTTGAGATAAATCCGCAAGGACATTCCTTAGCATGAAGTTAAGGCTTTTTTAATAATCATTTCCCATTTTAATAAAGAAATTAGCTTTTGTTTTTGGCTTTAGGCTAATTCTTGGTTATTTTTAAAAACAAAGCTGGAAAAGCATGCCTGAAGAAATCGTTCGCCTGGAAAACGTTGAAAAAATATATCAAACTGGAGACACTAGCATTACTGCATTGGCTAAAAGTAGCCTAAGTTTTGAGTCCAACAAATTGACCTTAATCATGGGGCCTTCCGGTTCTGGAAAAACAACTTTATTATCCATCATTGGTTGCATCATTTATCCTAGTTCTGGAAAGGTTTTCTATAAAGACAAAGAGGTAACAAGTCTGTCGGAAAACAAACTTGCAGATTTAAGGTTGCATGATATAGGTTTTGTATTCCAGCAGTTCAACCTTTTGGAGCCTCTCACAGCTTTGGAAAACGTGATGCAACCCCTTTTACTGCAAGCGGTGGATAAAAAGGAAGCGAAAGAAAAGGCAATTGCAGCCCTAGAAGCAGTTGGTCTTGCCGATCGTTTGCACAACTTGCCCAAAAAATTAAGTGGGGGTCAAAAACAAAGGGTTTCCATAGCGAGGGCCTTAGTGACCAATCCAACCATGATTTTATGTGATGAGCCAACAGCATCCTTAGATGCAAAAAGCGCAGCCATTATCATGGAGGAACTCAAGGATCTCGCGCAAGAAGGTAAGGCAGTAATTATTGTCACACATGACCTAAGGTTGAGAAAATTCGCTGATCATGTCATTTATGTAGAGGAAGGAAATGTTTCAAACAGTATTCGCAATGAGGAAGATTATAAATAGGTTAAGCATTTTTGGTTGTTTCATGATTTTGACTGCTTTAATTGGTTGCAAAAACGAAAAGAAGAAACAAGAAGAGCAAGAGAAAGCGAAGCTGTCTGCAATTTACGGCTCAGTCATTGCAATCGGTAAGGTATTACCGGAAGGTGGTTGGGTACAGATAAGTTCACCGATCAGTGCCGAGGTCAAGGAAATAATGGTCAAAGAAGGTGATGTAGTGGAACAAGGACAGGTCTTAATGACCTTGAAAGAAAATATGGAGGGATTAGATCTTGCTCAATCACAAAGCCAATTAGAGAGCCTAAAAGCTCAACATCAAGCAAGTACCAAGGATTTGGCCAAGCAGGAAATCATATTAAAAGAGTTAATGTCGAAATATGAAACGTCTAGGTCCCTTTTAGCGAAAAATGCAGAAACAAGGGAAAATGTAGACAAAGATCTTTCCAATGTCAAGCAACAGGAAGAATTAATTTCAGGTTTAAAAAGTCAGATCAGGGCCAATCAAGCTACGGAAAAAGAACAATCCATCATCATTGCAAAAAATAGACAAAGCTTAAAGGATTATCAGGTTACAGCCATCAAGAAAGGAATAGTATCTGAACTAAACGTGGAGATTGGCCAAACCATCAATGGTACAGCTGAATTAGGGAAAATAGTCGACAGCGAAAATATAGTCATTGAGGCCGAGGTTGATGAATTATTTGCGGATAGCGTAAAGATCGGACAAACTGTAGACATCAACTTTGTGGGTAAACCTGCTGTCATCGGAAAAGGAAAGATTGTCTATTTGAGTCCTACCCTAATGAACAAATCCATATTGTTTGAGACGGCAAATGAGGCAGAAGATCGAAGGGTAAGAAGGATTCGCATAGAACCTGAGGGCAATTCTACTCTATTGATCAATTCTAAAGTTGAATGTAGGATAAAATTGTGATAGCATGTTGGGATTAGCTTGGAAATTTATTCGTTTTGATCGGGCCAAAAGCTTTGGAATAGTCACTGCAATCGTGATCAGTGTATTCCTCATTGGACAACAGTTAAGCCTCCTATTTTTTCTGATGGGTTTAATGGGAAACTTGGTTAACAATGCGCCCGTTGAAAAAGATGATTTATGGATAATTGAGTCCCAAAGCAGAAATGTAAATTCCATAAACAGCATTGATCAGCGATCTGTCCAAGAAATCGGCAGCTTAAAAGGAATAGTAACAGCAACTCCAATAATATTGGCTAACGCTCAGGCCACTTTTCTGGATGGCAAGACTGCTGCAGTCACTTTAGTTGGTGCACCAGCCCCAGCATTTCTGATGGGACCGGAGGTAAATAAAATTGATAGCGGCTCAGTTCAGGATCTGTTACAGCCATACGCCGTCAGTGCAGAATATTTTAATGCAAGAAGTTGGGAAACTTCACTATATCTTAATAAACCAATTGAAATCAATGGCAAGAGTGCAAAATTAGCGGTCATCACCAAAAATGCCCAGGCATTTGGAGCCAGCTTTATGTATACGACTTTAGAAAATGCAAGTTATTTTGGAAACTTCCCGAATGATAAGGTCAGTTTAATCATTGCCAGGCTTGCCGAAGGGCAAGATAAAAAGGAGATGATCGAGGTAATCAATCAGAACTTTCCCCATTTAAGGGCTTGGGATGCTGAAAAACTAAAATCTTCAACAGTCAAGGAAATCTTGGTCTCATCGAATATGGGGATGAGTTTTGGCACATTAGTGGTATTCGCCATGATCTCTGGATTTTTTATTATTGGCCTCACATTATATTCTTCTGCATTGGACCGGATCAAAGACTATGGTACCTTAAAAGCAATTGGAGCTAAAAACAAATTTGTAAACCGCCTGATCATTGCGCAAGCGTTTCTTTATGCAACCATTGGATATGCTGTAGCGATGTTATTGATCTATGGGTTTAAGTTTGGGGTTGAAAAAAGCGGATTAAACATAAATGTAAGTATACCATTTGCTTTGTTTTTGCTTTTGGTAACCATGATAATATCCATTGGGGGATCTCTTTTTGCCGTTAGAAAAATATCAAAATTAGAACCCGCATCAGTTTTTTAACATGAAGAAATCTATCTATCTTATTTTACTTTTAATTGGATTTACCTTATCCGGAAATGCCCAGAGCCTGAGCATTTCGGATCTGTGGAACTATATAGGTCAATCGAGTAATCTAAAAGTTAAGAAACTGAATAAAGAAGTTCAGGCAGCCCAATTGAATGTAAGGAGGTCTGAGCGATTTCCAGTAATTTATGGCGACGCCAATTTGCAGAGGAATCTAATTATTCCAACGACGCCGGTTCCTGCAATTGCCTTTGACCCCAATGCAGAGGAAGGTGCTATATTACCATTGAAATTTTCTACAAAATGGAATTCCAAAGCTGGTTTACAATTGGAATGGAACCTTTTCGATCCTAATAGGAAGAGCCAACAACAGGAGGACCTGATCGCTTTAGAGAAAGCCAAGGTGGAAGAATCTTTAGCAGAGCAGGATTGGAAGATTAATTCTACCCTGGCCTATGCTTCGATTGTTTTAGCAACCGAACAATATCAATTTGCCCTTAAAGATTCCGCTCTATTTGAAGAGATCAACAACATCAATAAGGAAAGATTTTTGGCAGGTAGAGGAAGTTCTGAAGATTACAGTCTTTCACAGCAAGAAGTACAAAGAAAAAAGATCTTGATGCATGAATCATGGTCAATTTTAAAAGAGGCAAATTTAGAATTAGGCAGGTATTATCCGCTAGATTCCATTAGGGTGCTGAGCAACAATATGGAAGAAATATTAATGGAGTTGGGTGCTTTTGAAAAAAAGATCTATGACCAACAGCTGGTTGAGCTTGACCAGCAATTATCCATGGTCCAATTAAAGGGAATAAAGCGACAGGTTCTACCCAGCCTGTCATTTAACGCTTATTATGGGGCTCAGTATTTCAGTAATTCCTTTAATATTATTGACAAAAGCAATTGGTATGGCTATAGTTATGCAAATCTAGGTTTGAGAATTCCAATTTCAGCATATTTTAGTAATAGCAACGCGATAAAGAAAGCTGAACTCAGTGAAAAAGTTTATATACAACAATTGGAAGACCTTCAATTGAATGATGAAATCGACAAAAAACAAAAACAGG
The DNA here is from genome assembly GCF_024296865.1 of Sphingobacterium sp. LZ7M1. GTDB lineage: Bacteria > Bacteroidota > Bacteroidia > Sphingobacteriales > Sphingobacteriaceae > Sphingobacterium. Next base: position 2,648,143 of record NZ_CP101134.1, read on the forward strand.
AAAAAATCATTTTTTCAAAACAAAAGATTGAAAGTCTAAATAGAATCAAGGACCTAGCATTACAAAACAAAGAAGAAAAGTTGGCCGCCTATCAGGCGGGCAGAATACTATTAATTGACTTCAATAAAGCCAATAGTGATTACCTAAAATCATGTCAGGACATTTGGCAAGCTAAATATGATCTTTTGAAAATAATTTTGGAACAATAAGTCAACATTAAAAGCTTCAATAAAATTCAGCAATTATTTTATTATCAACATTTTATTTCTATTTTTAAGTGAACGGCCCTTCTTATAGCGGTCTATCAAACCATTATTAATTTAAGAAAGCCATGAGTACAATTATTAGTATAGTTATCATCGCTATAGTCATTATTGTTCTTATAGTGAGCTGGATTACTGGTAAGTCAACTGCGAGTCGGCCTGAATTTTCCGAAAATGATTATCCCCAAATAAATAATGACAAAGGTATCCTAGTTGAAGGCCCAATTTACAATGAGGTCCAGGCAGCCTGCATGGATTTTTGTGAGATGATCAACGAAATGGAATACCATGTCATCATCAAACTTATTCGGATTGACCCCAATACATGCTTGCTTCTGTTCCCTTATGAAATTGATTTCAAACATTATTGTTATCTATTAAATTATCTAGAATACCCTTTGTACCTTCAATATAATGCTAAGGTTACGGGTTGGTTGACCTCTAAAAAAATGGACCTTTGGATAGATAACCGATCCGCCAATAAGAGAATAATGGTATACAATTCTGCCAACAAAAACAATGCAGACACCGTATATTTTACGACTATGGATCAAATTGGATATGTCGTTGAATTTAATTCGAATGAAAAAGCCAAAGAGATGCCAAGCCCAATAAGACGCTTCGAATCTTGCAAGCGATGTGTTGAAGATTTAAATATGATAAAAGGAGAACTGATTGTTTCAAAAACATAATCTACTGAATGACAAATTGTACAATACCTTTGAATGTCAGATTGTCAGCAGACTTAAAAATAAAATAAATAGCAATGGATTAAGATGTTTTTATTGGCATTCAACAAGAAAATGTTAAAAATAGTTAAACGAAATGTTAATTTCCATTTCGGCACAGACATTGAATATATCTAATCAAATTTCATAATTTAGGTTAATAATTGGTTAGTTAAAACTCCTTAGGTTCCCCGCCTAAGGAGTTTTTTTATGTTGTGAATCAATCTTATTCAAGATTTCTTATTTTTACGTAAGATGAAATGGTTCATACCAACATCTAATCACAGGAATTACCACATTAAACTTCCTATAAAGACATGGCAAAGATGACCAAACAAGAAATTCTTGAGGAATTAAAGTCCTTAGGATCTGAAAAACTGATAGCTCAGAATAAAAAAAGAGGTGCAGGCGATAATCAATACGGTGTGAAAATGGGCGATGTTCGTAAGATAGCTACTAAGATTAAAAAGGATCAAGAACTTGGACTTGAGCTATGGGAGACCAACAACATGGAAGCACGATGTGTAGCCATCCTTATTCTTGACCCTAAAAAATTAAGTAATGCACAATTGACGGCGATGGTTTCATCAGAGAAATTCACAAATGTTATTGATTGGCTTTATAGTTACCTGGTTAAAGACAGTTTAGATAAGCAAACTTTAAGATTAGAGTGGGAAAAAGCTGATAATGTCATGTTGCAGCGACTAGCATGGAGTTTGATTTCCGGAAATATAGCGAGGAATCCTGAATTGGAGGACAGCCCAAAATTATTGGATTATATTGAAAAACATATGCTCGAAGCAAAACCTGAAATACAATGGACCATGAACAGTACCTTAGCTCAAATTGGCATAAAGCAACCTCAATATAGGGACCGTGCTCTTGCAATCGGACATAAATTAGGTGTTTACAAGGACTATCCAGTATCTAAGGGCTGTACCTCTCCTTTTGCGCCAATTTGGATCGACTATTTTGTAAGCAGAGAAAAGCAATAAGAAAGGTTATTAATTTAAATTTAACAATAGGTTTATATCAAATCGAAATGAGGTGGTTGGAAATGCTAATTTTCAACCACCTTATTTATTTTATTAAATAAATAGAAATTATTTTTATATTTACGTTAATTACACTTTTTTTCTAGCTGTTACCAATTTTTTAATAACTAAGGTATGACATTAATAACCAATCGCTTTGCTATTTATTTATTAATAATTCCGCTCTCCATTTTCTTCATTAGTTTACATTCTTGCGGACCAAGTGAAATCGAACCTGAACCAAAGCCAGCTCCAAAACCGGAACCCGAACCAGAGCCAGAGCCTGAACCTGTTGAAAAACCCAAAGCTATTTTATATAAATTCACTTCTGAAAAAAATGAAGATTTCATAGAATTCCTTAAGGGCTTTGTGGTAAAGGACCTAAGCGAGGCAGATATCAAATTGCATTTCGGGAACCGTGTGACCTATTTCAAGCCAGATTCCATCCTGATCAAAGAAGACTCCATGTTTGTGCATAAATCAAAAATGCCCATGGAATCCTATCAGATAAAATGGACAGAGCAAACTCTTCAAATCCATGAATCCAAAAACAATAGTTGGAAAAATTGGGCAACAAGGAATGCTGATTCAACCCTAACCCTTAAAATTAGCTTTTTCAAAAAAAACGCCAATAATAAGAACCGAGCTCAGCTAAGTATTGGTCAACAATATGAAATGCCCGATAACCGACATTTACTTGATTCAGAGCCCTTGAATAATTCCAGACTAATCTGGTTAAAGAAGAATTATGTATTTACCCCTGAAAAGAAATAAAATGAGAACTGGATTAATAACTGTTTTGCTTTATATATTAACCTTGGGTCTCCTATCGGCTCAGGAACCAAGAAATTCTTCGACTTACTTTGGTAAAAATCCGGAAGGCTTATTTCTAGGCGCCGTACTTAGTAAGAAATCGATCAATACAGAGAAGCATGAATTCAAGGATATCAAAACCAATCAAAAGATTACCCCCATTTCAACCTCGTTTAAATATGAGTTTCCTGAAATAGTACCTAACAAGGAAAACATGTACAAGGTAATTTCTGATGAATTGAAGGCAAAAGGTGCTCCAACAGGAAATGCAGGAATTGCGAGTTATTCATTCTACTCTATTCGAAACCTCGAAGACCTATATACTAATTTTGGCCAAAAAATGGACCTTGGAAAATGGTTTGGATTAGACGTCAATAACAAAATGCCAAAATCCAATATTCTTGTGGAATATGAGATTCCCTTATTTGATATGTTTATAGATCCAGGGGGCGATGGAATCAAGAATTATTTAGAGGAATTGGCTAAATTAAAAGACGATGACCTGATCTATGTTATAAGTATCACTTGGGGAAGGAAGGCGTTGATCTTTGTTCAATCTGATTTTGATGAAAACAGCTTAAAAGTTGCATTGAATAGGTATATTAAAGATGAAGCATTGACAGAAGAGCAAAAGATAATTATAGAAACTGCCACTTTCTCCTATAATATTTTTGAAGATGTCCCTTTAGAATTGAACAACCCCGATCCCATAAAAACTATATTAAAATATTTATTAGAACCGATTACTACAGATAATTACGGAAGTATCATCCATTTTATGGCTATTGAAATGGACGGAGGCACATATTTGAACGGTTTTTAAGAATGCGAATGATCAAATTCCACTTTTTTGATTACAGGAATTCCAAATAAGCCCAAGGATAAATAGACATTCAAAGAATCTGGATGTACATTTTGAATTCTTATGCCTTCTGAGAGCCCTATTCTTTTATGGAATCCGTTTTCGAATTCCGCTTTTACTACTTTTGGTGTCATTCCTTCCTCTGGAAACCAAATTTTATTTATCTTACATTTTACCTTATAGGTCGAAACTTCGGTTTCGGATGAGCAAAACATATAATTTAGACCTAGAAAAATAAAAGTCAGGTAGGATCCAGTAAGGATTATACTATAGAATATGCTTTCTAATTTTCCAACATTACGCAATAGGTCATTTTTTCGGATCAACCAATAGAAAACCATTCCAAAAAGGAAAAAGAAAAAAATTACCCTAAGGGAAATTAGTGTTTTTTCGAACAGAAAATAATTCAGAATATTTAAGATAAACACGGAAAGAAACAACTTATCAAGCAAAGTGAATGTTCTTTTTTTGAACTGCATAACCAAAAGGGATTCTTTTTTTAACAGAACAAATATATTAAATTCTATTAAGAATAGTTCATTCACAACAACGAAACAACTATATAAAAAAAGCTTTTATATTTTATTTCAAAAATAATTTAGAAATTTCAAAGATTTAAAATTTCTTATTATGAATATATTATATATATTTGAAGAATAACTGAAGTTATCAGACCAACCAAAAATTCTAATTATTTGAAATAAGGAAATTAACAAATGAACAAAATTATTATATGGTGATCGTCTTATTCTTCAGCTTTATTATTTTTTTCTCAAGTGCTGCTATCTATGCCAATTGGTATATCACAGGAGATTATCGAATGATGCATTATTTATACCGCATATGGATTTCTGCTTTAGCATTAATATCCATTTATCTCATGTATATTTATCCGTTTTTTAATTTTATTCATTAAGGGCTTTTATTCAACCCTCTTTTGTTTTAAGGATTTGAAGTCTGTCAATTCAATTCCTAAATGATGGATTTTGGTTTTAATCCTAGAATCTAGCAAGATTTTGGTTACCTCACTCCTATCTTCACGAACATTTCTATAACCTTCATGGCCTACATTTTCCATTTCACTGACATCAAGGCCAGGATGTTCCACAAACAAGTATACTTTATCTTCCTTTAATTCATCAAGCGCCTTCAAAAAAGCTTGAATTTTTTCTTCTACATTAGCTTTGCTTTTCAGGTCTAAATCTGGGAACATTAAGAATTCATAATCCATATCCTGAGGTAGATTGTACTCCTTAGAAAGCCTGATCAACATTTCCTTAACCTCCTTATCCCAATTACCACAACCCATATGTGTGGATATATGTGAAATTCGCGGTAACAATTTCTTCGCCATTTCAATTTGGGCCCTGAACTCTGCTTCAATATCCGCCAATTTCCATTGGTGCTCCTGAATGGATGCCATCGGTACCTTTTTATTTGGGTAGATGAAAGAGAAAAAATTGCCATAATCATCAACCAAACTTTTCGCCGATGTCAAAGGTCGCCATTTACAATTCTCCCATTCACTGGTAATCATCAAATGCACTCCAACATCTAAATTTGGATTTTCCTTTAACATCTTCACAGCCTCAGGTGCCCAGGGACAATTTACCATCAGTTCTACTGAAGTTGTTATGCCTTTTTGATAGGTTTCAATAATGGCAAGATTTGTCGCATTAAACGAACCGATATCATCGGATCTGATGATGAGTTTTGGAGCTTTTTGACCAAACAATGGAGCAAATACCGAAGTAAGCAAAATTAAGGCAATCAATTTTCGGAATAAGGGGTTTTTGGACATAATCAGTGCTGTATTAGGAAATGGTTATTGATTTATAAACCAAGAGCTTAAGGCTTGGATGTAATAAATTTAAAAAAATATGCTAAGAAGTGGAAGTAATAAAACCAACATTATCTGAATAAAAAAACAAAGCAATTTCTTTTATCGAACTGTTATTCACCAACTTACTCAACGCAATATTGAAATAGTAATATATTTATGAAATATACTGTAACATTTTTTTCAAAATCATATCTAAAGGAAAACAAAAACAATTAGTTATGAACTTGAAAAACATTTTACTAGCCGCTATCGCCTTTGTAGCATTGGTATCAACAGCAGACGCTCAAACCAAAGAAAATAGTTTCCAAATAGAAAAGATTGGAAATGGAAAGGAAAACATCCTATTTATCCCGGGTTTTGCATCATCTGGAGAGGTTTGGAAAGAAACGATTGATGCCCTTGGGAATGATTACACTTATTATGTATTAACCATGGCAGGCTTTGCTTCTGTGCCTGCGCAAACAGACCCAAGCTTTAAAGGTTGGCGAAATGATATTATTGAATATATTAAAAGCGAAAAAATTCTAAATCCAATTATCATCGGTCATAGTATGGGCGGAGTGATGGCCATGGACATTGCAGCTACAGAACCGACTTTAATCAACAAGATTGTGGTAGTTGATGCGGTTCCTTGCTTGGCTGCATTGAGTGACCCAAATTATAAATCAAAACCTAATATTGATTGTTCTGCAATTGTCAATCAGATGAATTCAATTACTGATGAACAGTTTAAAGCAATGCAAAAACAAGTAATGACAGGTATGGTTCAAGATACAAGTAAACAACAAATAATTTTGGATTGGACCATGAAATCTGACCGATCAACATTTGGAAAGATGTTTTGCGATTTCAGCAACACCGATTTGAGGGAAGAGATAAAATCGATTCAATGTCCTACCTTGATTTTGCTTGAAAGTAGCTTCAAACAAATCAAACCCGCAATAGAGCAACAATATGTCAACTTGAGATCTGCTGATTTTAGGTATGCTGAGAACAGTTTACACTTTATCATGTATGATGCTAAAGATTGGTATTTACAACAAGTTCAAAACTTTCTAAAGTAATGGATTTCAACAAATTATACGAGGAATATTGGGACAAAATCTATCGATTGTGCATGGGTTACATCAATGACCAAGACCAAGCAAAGGATTTAGCCCAAGAAACTTTTATTACAGTTTGGAAAAAGCTTTCAACGTTTAGGAATGAGGCCAGTATAGGAACCTGGATATTCAGGATAGCAACCAATACCTGTTTAAGCCAGATCAAGAAAAACGAAAAAATTTCGAAGGTGGAAACATTCCTTCCTGAGGAGGACAATGCGGATCATGAATTGGATGAAGAGATAAAATTATTATATCAATTCATTTCTGAACTTCCGGAGTTGGATAGAATCATTATTTCTTTGGAATTGGAAGGGATCAAACAACAGGAGATATCAAAAATTGTTGGATTATCTGACAGCAATATTAGGGTCAAAATCCATAGGATAAAAGAAAGATTAAATATAAAATTTAAAAATCATGGAAAATAACGAGTTAAATCTATCTCACATTTGGAAGAAGCAACCCGCTATCTCTCCAGATTTAAGAGAACTAAAACAACGCCTTTCAAAATATAGAAAGAATTCTCTGAAGAAGAAATGGACCTCAAATATCACATTGGGTCTAACCGTTATCTTTATTCTTTCAATCTGGTTTTTATATGATGCTAGCACTATTTATCCAAAAATTGGAATGTCATTTATTATTCTGGCGATTTCCCTTTCCTTAATAAAGTTCAATCTATTTTATAAATCCATTTTTGAGTTAAACAAAGATCAGGACAATAAGGCTTATTTAAATTCCTTACTTAATATCCAGGAGAAACAAAGGAATATAGAAAGCCGTTTTATGAATGTTTATTTTTCACTGCTTATCATTGGTATCTTGATTTACCTTTATGAATTCTGTTTAAGGATGAGCTACGGAATGGCTATTATTACTTATGCCTTAACCTTGGGTTGGCTATTATTTGTTTGGCTCTATTTAAAACCACGGATCGTAAAAAAGCAAAATAGAGAATTACAGGGATACATCGATTCCATTCATAAAATCATAGAATCAGAAAATGATTAACAAAAAAAGCCCTATAAATATTCTATAGGGCTTTTTCTGTATTGTTCATTTTATTTTCTTCCAAATAGTCTTGAGAAGAAACCTCTTTTCTGTTGGGCTGAATAACCATAGCCATAACCGTAGCCATAACCACCATATCCATATCCACCATAACCATAAGGGTTATTTCCGAATTTCACCCCATTTAATAGGATGGCCATATTGGTCAATGCTGAAGAATCATAGATTTTCTGAACATCAGGCAATTGTCTTCTATCCATCTTACCAGCACGAACAACGAATATGGTCACATCGGTAATCCTATTCACGATATCAGCGTCTGCAACGATTCCCAATGGAACATTATCAACGATAATATAGTCATAACGTTCTTTTAGTTCAGCGATCAATTGATCCAAACGCTCACTTAATAATAGCTCAACTGGATTCGGCGCTATCACACCAATCGGAACGATGTCTATCTCGGCATCTGTTCTATCTTTATAGATGATTTCATCTACCGTAACAGAACTATCAGAAAGGTAATGCGTAACACCAATTGGCATAGGGAATTTTGTGATGTTACTTAAAGTACCCTTTCTAAGGTCTAAGTCGATTAAAACGACTTTCTTTTTCAAGAAGGTCATGCTCACTCCTAAATTAATAACGGAGAAGGTTTTACCGGCACCTACATTGAATGAAGTAAATGTTACGACCTTTTGTTTTTTATCACCAGAAGACATAAAGCTTAGGTTCGTTCTGAAAATCCTGAATGCTTCTGTCACCTCATCAACGCCTTGTTCTTTGATAACGATATCACTCTTGGCATTTTTCATCTCTGTTGAGAAAGGAATCTCGGCCAAGAAAGGAACACTTACTACATCTTCAATATCCTTACGGTTTCTAACCTTGGTATTCAATAAAAGCATCAACAACAATATGGCTGCTGGAACTGCAATACCAATGGCTACACCAATGGCAACTTTTTTGAATTTGCTAGGATAGAAAGGAGCATTAGAACCCGATGCAGAGTCAATAACACGGATGTTATCATCCGTCATAGCTCTATTGATCGCGTTTTCTTCACGTTTGTTCAACAAGAAAATATAAAGCTCTTCAATTACCTTTTGCTGACGTTCAGCAGACAACATAATTCGTTGTTTTGAAGGAAGGCTTCTCGCTTTTCCGATCGCTGCATTCTCTTCTTCCCTCATGTTATTCATTCTGATCCTAAAACCAGAAATTACGTTATCAATAGCACGGGCGATATTTTGTCTTACCTGAGAAAGTGCACTGTTCAGATCTTGAACAATTGGGTTTTCTGAGCTGTTTCCACTCATCAAACGGTTTCTTCTCAATAACAACGTATTATATTCAGAGATGATGTCCTCGATATTATTATCTACCAATCCAGTGTTACTTGGAATAAGATCATCCACTCGGCTAGGATCACTTAACCTTTGGCGCATGATCTCTACCAATTTCAATTGCGTTTCTAACTCTTTACTTGAGCTTTGGTAAGTTCTAGATTCGGTCCAATAAGCCTCACCTGCAGATTTAACATCCAACCCTTGGTTTTGGGTTTTCATGCCTTCCAAGCTAGATTCCACTGAACTTAGTTCCTTTTCAATGATTACAATCCTGTCATTGATGAAATCAGCCGTATTATTAGCGACTGTCTTTTTATCTTCAATGGTCATTTGATTGTACACCTCAATCAACTTAGTGATCATGTCTTCTGCACGCAATGGAGAAGTATCTTCCATAGTCATCTGAAGGATTTCTACATCTTCCATTTGAACGATATTAAGATTTCCCAAAAAGTAACCTACCATAGATTCGATAGGGCTTTTGGTAATCGTAATATCCTCAGAAAGATTTACACGATATGCTTTATCAGAATTGGCTGAAATGATTACATTTCCAACTGGTGTTTTGGCTTCTGAATTAAGTTTTACTGTTACTGTTTTATCTGGGTCAGAGTTTGAAAATGAAGATAGTTCAACCTGATTGTTTCCTTTATATTTCAGATTAAATGAAAACCCAGCATGTGGAGGAACATTTGTAAAACGAACAATAAACGGTGAAGTTTTATAGAGTTCCACTGACCTCAGTCCATCTTTCCTAGAATAGCTTACATCCGCATTCAAGAGACTAATGGTATTACGCATTAACTCTTGCGATCTAAGCTGAAGGATTTCAGAGTTAACATTTACAAAATTGTAAAAGTTATTAGGTCTGGTGATCCTAGAGGCACTCATGGAGTTCGTGGCTGTCTTTATCATTACAGTTTGATCCTTTTTATATAAAAATGGAGTCTTACTGTATTGGTAATAAAAATATCCACCAAAGATCAATATCGATAACAAGAACCATTTCCAGTTCCCCAAAAGATATCGCAAGATATCTAATACATAAAGAGATTGATCTTGTTTACCTTTTCCTTGAAAAGGCTTATTTATTGAATGATTAACCATTAATTTGTTAGTTTCTATTAAATAATGCTATAAGGCTCACACCAAGGGTCAACATACCGGTAGCAAAACCAATGTATCTCCATGTTAAGTCTTCTCTAGGAGTAGGAACGGCAGATCTAGGTTTTACATAGACGATATCATTTTGTTTCAAATAATAAACTGGAGAGTCGAATAGATTAACATCTTCAATATTACTTGTATACATTTTTCTGTAGCCGTTTTCTTCTCTGATGACCGTAATGGCTTCGGTTAAAGCATTTGTGGTTAGACCACCGCTACGAGTAATTGCTTCTAGAATAGAAATCTGACCATCAGGAACATTCAGGATACCTACAGCACCAACTTCACCCATCATCATGATTTTAATGTTCAGCAGTTCTACTCTAACTAAAGGAGAATTGATTAAATTTTCTTTAACCAACCTGTCCGTAATAAAACTCTTAAGTTCCTCGGCAGTTTTACCTTCTGCTTTGATGACACCAAGAACTGGAAAGTCGATATTTCCGTTTTTATCCACTAAATATCCTTTTTCAGTTGGAACTCCTGTAGCTGAGGTTGTAATTTCACCTTTATCACCTACATTATAAATTCCACCATCAGGGTTGAATGGTGCTGCCAATTCAGGAGTCTTTGAACTGATAATAATGCTCAATCTATCATACTTCTGAATCTTTAAGGTTGGAATCTCCTGCATAGGATATTCAGAACCTGGAACCATATTTTCAAGGTAAGTTACCTTTTTAGAAACAACGCATGAACTAAGTCCAAACAAAGTCAATGCAAACAGGCTGATAATTAATCTATTCATTTTCAAGTTTATTTACTTTTTTAATTTCATTTAAGCATAGTATAGCTGCCTCCTGGTTTGGGAGACAATTTAATTGTCCAACATTAGTTCGTTGGATAATGTTTTCAAGGATGGTAACCATGGAAGAAAAAATATTTGCATTCCATCTGATTGCGGTAAAGCTTGGCAACAGAGCCAATAGGGATTCAACACCTTTGCTTTTCCATTCCATTTGGTTTTCTTTTGCTTGTGTCAGTCTAATAATTGACATTAATTTTCGCTTTTTATTAATGTAACAAGCTGTTTTTCCACTCCAAGGAGTTCCATAAATAAATACTTCATCACCCACGATTCTTACTGCTGGGTTATCATCATTCAATAGTTGAAAACCATCATTGGTACTTATCCATAACCTACTGTGTGTACTTTTCCCAGTTCCGCTTTTTCCTAAGAAGGAAACAGCATATTCTCCATTCTCGACTACAGAGGAATGTATCAATGCTGTATTATTTGAAAGAACTCGCTGACCAAATGCAACCATAATGAGCCAGCTTAAAATATTTGAGTCATACAACTCTTGTTTTTTTATGTGAATTTTCGAGAATCGGAAGTCTTTATCACTTATCATTCTCCAAATTTCAGTGTCTTTAGCATTTCCATTTTCCACAGAGGTGACATACTTTTGTTCTGTTTCTTCAAATTTGAACCTATCGCCCCAGATAATGGAAACATCACTTAGAAGTTTGGCATTTGTGAGGTCAATGTCAGTGGGTTCCAAAACAATTTCAACGTGTACAATGGCCTCTGCGTTTTGATCAAATGGAACCTCAAAATCAATAAATGAAGATAAACTACTTTGAATATCAATTGAATCATCATATACGATCCTAATCAAATTCTCAGCAACTAAATAGTCCACTGTTTTCATTATTTCCTTCAAAAAATTTTTTATTACTGCATATAAACCGATTGACTACATTTTTCGGCCAATTTTAAGTCGTGTGTTACAAAAATTACAATCTTGTTCTTCGCTGCACTCATCAATCTCTCTATTAATAGTTCTGATGTTTTATGATCTAAAGCCGATGTTACTTCATCAAATAACCAAATGCTGTTTTCCTTCATTAATGCCCTTGCCAGTGCAATACGCTGAGCCTGCCCTTCGGAAAGACCATACCCGGATTCTCCAACTACCGTATCCAAACCATCAGGAAGGTCATAAACAAATTCGGAACAACTCAGGTACAAGACTTCATATATCTTTTCAGGATTAACATTTTCAGTATCAGTCAGGATATTTTCCTTAATGGTACCTGAAAACAGTTTATCTCCTTGCGGTACATAAGCTATATTTACACGGTGATTATGATTAATTGCATATGTTTTTAGCCCTGTTTCCACATAAATTTCACCTTTGTTAGGTTGGATTACAGCTAACAACAACCTAATCAGCGTTGTTTTTCCTTTGCCACTTGAACCAATGATGGCTGTTGGCTCGCCTTTTTTCACTTTCAGGTTAAAATCATCGATCACCAAATTATCTTCATATTTAAAGCTTAAGTTTTTGATGATCAATTCATATGGGTCTTTGATAAATTCAGGGGTATATTCTTCTTCAACTTCTGTTTTATAAACCTCTTCCACCCTTTCAGCTGCTGTTCTAAATTTTATAAAAACAGGAATAAAACTCATAAGGAGCAATAATGGCCCTTGGATCCTTCCAACTAATTGAAGGAAAGCGGTCATCATTCCAAATGTAATTTCATCAGTTCTCAATTTATAAACTCCCCAGACAAAAGTCAGTAGGAAACCGATATTGATAAGTAACTTCAAAGAACTCTGTGAAATTGTTGAAAAATTCAACAATTTCAGTTTTAAATCATATATGTTAGCTTGGCTCTCTTCAACTTTCTGCCATCTGAAATTCTGAAGTCCCAAAGCTCTGAGAACCATTCTGAATCTCAGGTTTTCTTGTACCACTTTACCTAAATTTGATTCTGCTTTTTTCAAAGATCTATTGATAAATCTTAGTTTCTTGAAATAAATTTTGGTAAAAATGAACAATGGTGAAATTGCCAAAATCAATAATGCAAGCATTGGGTCCATGGACCAAAGCAATGCAAACGAAGCAAGTAATTTGATCACTGTAATCAGAAAGGAAATAAATGAGAAACCAATCATCTGCACGATTTCATTGGCGTCATTATTTATTCTTATCTGCATGTCTCCAGTGTGCCAATTCTTAATTACTTTCCATCTTGACAACATCTGGATCTTGATCAGTTTATTTTGAACTTCAATGAGCATTTTTGCTCTTGTCCTTTCATTGATCCAAGATCCCCAAGCTTTAACAATAAGTCCAAGAACGATAAATAATACGGTTAATATTAGCGCTTTATCAACGGAAGCTTTATCACCGCTTATTGCAAAATCAATTGCATGTTTCGACCATACAACAAAATATAACGAGCAGGCAATTCCAATTAACTCAAGGATGAAAAAAACTATCAGTTCATTTTTATGACCTTTTGCTTGTTCCCAAGCCCATTTTAGCTGATATGTAATTCCTGCTAACAATACCTTATATTTTGAACCTTGAATAAAATTGCATAATTGGAAACCAGATTGCTTCTGAAGGTGTTACCTTAACATATTTCAAAAAGCTTTTCCATATCCTACTTTTCTTATTCGCTCGTCCGCCATTCAAATTGATTTCTTTATCTACAAAATTTGCATTATGAAACCCAAAATTCCCTGACACCAAAATATCTTCCATCATCCAATCCGCGTCTAAATTTGCTGTCAGTTTATAAGGCAGATTAGATTCTTCTAAACCCAAATATTTAACTAACAAGAGGTGCAACATATCTATCCAATTCTTTATCCCCAATGAGGAATAAATTTCTTTTAAATTACTTGTCCTCAACTCTTGATTATAATGTGCATAAATCCTTGCAGAGTCACATAATTGACGTATTCCGATACCATAGGAAAGCAAATGCTTTAGGATATGGGAATTAGCTTGGATAATTGTTTCTAATGCAGACGGTAATTGTATTTTAGTGTTTTCAATATTTAAAGTTGTGAAGTTATTGACCTCCTCCAGTCGGATTTTCTCCAGTTTATTTTGAACGAATGGATTATGGATATCAAACATATTGCGATGATGTTCGACTTCAAATCCTTCAAAATTGTACTCGGAACTAAATCCGGGCATAGAATTGATCTCTAACCCTTTTTCGTTAATAATATTAAATGCTTTCGTATAAGTGTTTTTGTCTTCAAAAAATAGATCTATATCACCACATACCCTTCTTGCAGGATTGTCATAGCATTTTGCAAGGCCTTGACCTTTCAACAATATGCTGTTTACTTGATGTTCCTGGAACAGAGAATGTAATTTGATGATGATCTCATTCATTCTTTCATTCCTTTGCGCATGCTTTTCAACTCTCACCGCCCAGTTCAACAACAAAATTTTACTAGGTTGGTATTTTGGCTCTAATTTTTGAATACCGTCAAATACGATACATTCTACGGTTTGATTTATACTAATTTTATAGATTTCTTCCCATTCTCGGTTAGTTAAAGGAAAAAACTCTGTATCTAAATTAGCATTTTTCCACAATCCAGATTTAAGTAATAAAAAAAATATATTAATAATCCTGTTATTTAGCATTACTTTAATCTCTGATTAAACCTCCTTTTATAAAGGTCTGGATAAGCTTTTTGGCATCTTTTACCGCCACATCCTCATTCACTTCATAATTTTCCAACAAAATATCGGAAACAGTTTCTTCAGTAAATTCTTTACCTTGTAACTCTTCCCATAAAAATGCAGCAGTCTCGTTTAGTGTAAAAACTTTGGACATATCAATCATTTCCTGACCTGGGTCAATAATGATATAGTCATTTCCTAACTTCCGAAGCTGCAAATCAGTTCTCAATTTCATTTTTCAACTATTAAATTTACTTATGAGGTATCTAAATGGCCTTAAATAGTACCACAACATCCCTAACTTCTTTTTATACCAAGAATTAACATTAAGCTCTTTACGATCTCTAAAGCCGTTCATTACGATTGCTAACACATCATCTTTAAGGATGAATTCCTTTTGATAGAGATTTCCATCGCCTGCAAGGACTAGTTTACCATCTTTAATTCCAACGAATCGATGTAAAACAATTTTTCCTTCATGTTTGGCTAAAAGAATGTCACCTATATTAACATTATTATTAATGGGTTGTTTGATTGTAACTTGATCTGCATGCCTTAAAAAGGGCAACATACTGTTTCCTGAAACATTAAATTTCACGGTTTTTCCAAGGTTAAGATCTTCTTGGATTAAATTGAAAAATAATTGATTAGGAACCTTATGGCTCTTTGCATTCATGTTTTCGTCCATTAATCAATATTTTTTAGGTTAAATAATGATAATTTAGCAAGAAAGAATAAGAACAACGAAAGAATCGCAAGAAAATTTGTTGAACGTCAATAAAAATCATCTTCTACGATTTTGCGCTAAATTAGGTATTGGCAATATTAGGCTAAAATCTTATTATATATTTGTAAACATTTATCTACCATTTTTTGTCGCGTAAAATGCTCAAAATAGCGTTTTCTCGCTCCATCCGATAGATTTTTGTAGACATCTTCGTTGGTCAGGATTGTAGTGAATGAATCCGCTAAAGAACGTTCATCTTCTATTTCTACGGTCAATCCCGAAACACCATTTTGATTTACCCAGCTTACGCCAGATTCAGGGATTCTGGTTGAAACAATAGGTTTTCCATATCCCATTGCCTCGATTTGAACAATAGCAAATGCTTCAGTCTTTAATATGGAGCTTAAACAAAACAAATCACAGGCTTGATAATATCCAACCACTTCTTCATCAGTCATAAATCCTAGTAATTTCACCTTGGATCCTAATCCATTTTCAGAGATCAAAGCATCTAATTCTTCCTTCAGTGGTCCTTTGCCACCGATTACAATTTGATAACTATCGTCCAGGAATTTGGCAGATTTTATTAGGTACTCATAGCCTTTGTATTCAACCAGCCGACCCAATGAAAAAATTATCTTCTTATTCGGATATTCCCTTTTAATATCTTCAAGCAATGGAGATATTTCAGGATCAACATCCACACCAATGGGAATAAAATCCACTTTTGATTGAACCTGCTTTAGAAACTTGGACTGCTCAACGTAAATTGGGGTGGTTCCTACAATTATATCAGCTCTCCTGATCAACCAATCCTGAAAGGGCTTGTACAGCCTCAATAAAGTCTTCTGCTTTAGGATATCACTATGCCAATGGAGAACAACCTTGCCTTTATAATTCGATAAAAACAAAGCCAAAGTTGCCATGGGATCAGGGTGATGTACATGAATGACATCATAGTTCCTACATATCTTGCGGAGTTTGCTGATCATTTTAGGGGCTAATTTGGTCGCTGCAGCATTAATTTGAGTCGGAACGACAAATAGTGTTGCAAACTTATTTAGATGTATTGTAGCCTCTGGATGATCTTCTGTGGAAGCACAAAGCATATCGCAATGAACACCTTGATTTGATAAACCAAGCATCAAATCGTATTCAACCTTTTCAACACCGCCTCGGATCGGATAAAACTTACCTAATTGTAGAACTTTCATATGATAAACTGTACGTCGGTTATTTTAGTAAAATATTAAATAATTCATCCCAATTGTCAGCTTTTGGTTCATCAAGTGGAACAACCGGTTTTGGTTTTAGTGAAGAATAATCTCCTTTTATTAATTGAGCCATTAAATCAGCCAATTCCTTTGGTTTATCCGGATTAAAAAAGGCCGTCAATTTACTTCCTTCTGCGGTTTCATGTGCATAAGGTAAATCAGCCAAAAGCATAGGTCTATCATATTTCTTAAATTCTGAAATTGGCAGGCCCCAAGATTCAACTTTTGAAGGATAGATAAGACAGTCGGTCATTCCATAGAGTTCAAGCAATTTCGCTTTTGGAATAAAACCTAAAAACTCAATATTATTTACACTTCCCCATTTATTTTTCAGCCAATTGGCATATTTATTCTCATTACCTTTTACAGTGATAGTAGCCTTAAAATTATTTAAACCATAATCTGACTTTAATATTCTCGCTGCTTCACAGATAACTTCAAAATTCTTATGACTATTTGGAGAACCTGCAAATAAAAAGTTATAATTGGAATTTCGCTCTTGATCAATGACCTCCACTGCATTGTCAACAATTTTCGGTCTAGTGACAATAATTTTTTTAGGATCAATATGAAACATTTTGCTTAGCCCTCTCCTAAACCATTCTTGCTGAACAACTAAATACTCATTTTTATGGATATTGGTCTTATAGATAAGTTTGGTGAAGATTGCGAACATGGCAATTTTAGGGGCAAAAAACAAATCGTGCATTTTCCATTTGTAGAAGGAAAATGAATTATGACAGTATACCGCTCTCCTATTGGCAATTACGGAAGGGCTCGTATCATGTAAAGCAAACCATAATTCAACCGGACCTATTTCTTTGGAAATCTTTTTTAAAGAGACATATTCATACCAAAGCCTATTAACCCATCTTTTCTTTGGCCATTGTGTCTCTATATATTCAATGTTGGGAAAATCAGTTAATTCTCTTTTATATACAATAGCTACAACACGGTAACCATTCTTCACTGCATAGTCTGACAAAAACCTCAAGCAATCCTGAAGGATAGCCAAAGTACCGGCTTCAACTAAATTTACGGCAGATATTACAATAGTTTTCATTGGCGTCTATTCAAGGCATCATTAAACAATTGAATCCATTTTTTCATAACTGCTGCTTCTGAAAAATCTCCAGACATTTCAAATGCATGCTGTCCCATCGTATCTCTTAATTCTGGATCACGTATCAACTCTAATATTTTATTTGCCATACCTGCTTTATCCTCTTCTTCTAACAAGTATCCGTTTTTACCATCCTGGATAATGTCACGTGGCCCACATTTGCATGCATATGATATCATAGGCAATCCGGACGCCTGCCCCTCTAGCAAGGCCATTGGTAAACCTTCATACCTTGAAGTCATGGCTATCATTGAGCTATCCAAGTATTGTTGGTCTATATTTCTTACTGGTTCTTGAAGAATTAAAGTCTTTTCGAGTCCCAGCTTATTGATTTGATTCTGTAAGTTTTCCTTTTCTGGTCCTTTTCCAAAGATATTCAGCTTCCAATCTGGCTCTTGTTGATGAACTATTTTCCAAACATCCACTAGATCCTCAAATCTTTTTTGATAATCATAGCGTCCGACAGCAATAACATGTTTCGAAGTTAAATTACTACGTTGCGAAACTGGAAAGCTATTGGCATTTGGGATTACAATGATATTTGGAAGATCGCCCCAATAGGATTTATCTTCTTCTGTAAGGACGACGAATTTATCATATTTCTGAACGGTCTTTAGGTCTTTTTTACTTCTATAGCTATCAATAATCTTCCAAATTCCTTTCCGACCATATTGCAATCTTTTAAATCTTGAAAAATGTATTTCAACAATCTTCTTACTTCCATCTTTTATCTCAGGCAATAGGTCTACTTCATGATCGAACAGGGAAACACAGATTTCAGGTTGAATTGCTAACAGTTGTTCTGTTAGCAATTTTTTATGCAATGCCTGTTTTTTGGGGTAATCAAAAAGCTTTTTAAGAAGACCAGAACTATTATTTTCTGTATAATTTATGCCTAAATCTATTTGCTTTATTGATTCATCCAAATCAAAATAAGGTTTTCGATTTTTCTGATCAGTAGTAATGATGCTGATATCGTGTCCAAGTTTAGCAAGATAATTGGTTTTATTAGCCAATACTCGCTCCATACCTCCTGAGTTAAATGTACCTAGGATGCAATAAACTATCTTCATAAACTTCTTCTTTTTCAGCTATATCTTCTGTAACCTTTAACGAATCGATGCAATAAAAAACTGCGTATATAAAAAAGATATCAGTTGCAACCTTAAACCAGATAACGAAGGTTAAAACCAATAAAATCAAGAAAAACATCCAATAATCAGGGTGTCTTTTCATAAAAACCAATGCATTTACCACAAACAAAAGGGCGAATACAGAAAAACCAATTAAGCCAGAGTAAAGGATAAAACGACAATAGCCAATATCCGTACTGAATACGAAGTTGTCAAACAATCCAGTACCGATTAACCAAGTTTTCTGATCCTCTGGCCATACCCACATTTCCCTATTCAACTTATCTGTTGAGTCTGTTCTCCATTCACCTTTTTCAACGTAATTGAAGAAACCCTCAAAAGCAAAACGCATTTGATCATAAAACTCTGCGTTGGTATTGTATAGGTAAATGGATACTCCAATGGCTACAACCAGAAATAGTCCGAACAAAAGACTTAATTTTCCAGAATACTTCTTTACAGCTTGTCTAAAAACGGATGAACCAAATACTAAATAGCCTAAGGATGCCCCCAATCCTAAAATGGTCGTTCTAGAAATGGCATTTCCAATAATTGCAATAAAGAAAAAGGCGATTAACAATAAACTAATTGACCAAGTATTGTTCCTAACTTTTTCATCATTATTTAGGGTTGCAGTAATCATTAATAAAACGATGGTAAACCTAACACCAGCGGGGTCTAATGCTGCACCAATCCCATAAAGTCTTCCGACCTCTTCAAAGAATTCCTGGCCTTGAGACACATAACTATCTACGAAAAGCTTGACACTTGGGATATTATCAATCATAAGTGCTGCTATACATTGAAAGACACAAACCGCTGTGGCATAAAAAGTTATTAACTTAAAATCAACTTTCCCATGGACAGATTTAATCATAGTACAGATAGCATAAGCGCCAAAGTACCAAACAGCAAAACTTAGTATATAAGAAGCATAGGCGTAATCGGTAGTTTTATTTATGTCGGTAGAATAGAAGCAGATGAATGAAAACAACAAAGCTAATATGACTGAAACTAAAAACCCTTTTGAAATTTTAATTTCTTTTTCCATTAACCAATTCATCCCAGCAAACATAACACCTAGCAATGCTAGGATCATTTTGGTGTTTAGGCTAGGTAGAAAAGTGAAAGAGATCGGAAAGAGATAAAAACTCACCGAAGCTCCTAGAATAATATAAAGCAACAATCGAATCATATAGTACAATGATTATTTATACAATACTCCATAAACCATTCTCAAAACAACTCTATTATAAAGTTTAATCAGCCAAAATTGTTTTTTGACTGCAGCTAATTGTAAAAGTCTTGTTCTCATAGGAAGGGCTGTGTTTTCCATCACATACGGATTTGCCTCTGGAAACCAGCTTAGCCACTTTTCATATTGAGAGATTTTTTCAGAAATTAATAATGGTAGTTTTATATTTAATTTTAAATAATATATTAAGTTACCTAACTTATCTGATAATTCACTGTTTTTTAAATAGTTTTCAACGTCTTCTACGTTTGCTGACACTTGTTCAATATGACTATCGGAATAGGTTTTTGTCAATGAAGCGGTATTACTTTGTCCATAGTGATAAAAATGACGATCTAAATAAGCTACATTTTTCGCACTACAGAACAATTTAATCGCTACCATCAGATCCTCCCCCATATTTTTACCTTCAATGAATCGAATATTGTGATCAACAAATAATTTTGTCTTGAACAAAAACAGCCATAGGTTCCACCTCATCGTTCCCCTCATCATCTTTTCAATTGCCTCCATCGGTGATTCAAAATTTGGCTGATTCATCTTTCTTTCATTTTTCTCAAAAGTCAGATACCAACTAAATCCCAAAATATCGAGATTCTCTTTTTCAGCCTTTTCAGCTGACAACTCCAAGGCATCATGGTCAATTGCATCATCTGCATCAACAAAATAAATATACTCCCCTTTTACAGCATCCAACCCCGTGTTTCTAGCAGCTGCAACACCCCTATTCACCTCATGGATAATGATTTCTACATCAAACTGTGATTGGTCTCTAAACTTTTCCAACACCTGTAAGCTTTTATCCGTGCTACAATCATTGATGAAAATTATCTGTAAATTTTTGTAAGTCTGGGATGATAAAGAATCCAAACATATATGCAAAGTTTTCTCTGCATTATAAACAGGAACAATTATCGAAATTAGTGGCTTTCTATTCATTTTCAAGTCCCCACAAAACTAAGCTTTATTTGTCTGAACATACTGTAGAATTTTATCTACAACATTGATACTCTTTGAATTAAACTTCCGTGCAAACAATTTATCTGAGTGTATTAAATACTCAAAATCAGCATCTTCCCAATCTCTGATCACATTATTTTCCCATCGAATCTCTCGCATACAGCCTCTTCCCTCATCCTTGTAATCATAAACTTTATTTTTGTATACGGAATTCCAACAAATCGTTTGAACTACAATTTCATCACAGCAAAAACTGTTTTGATATATTCGCAAAATCTTATTTTTATCCTTTAATATTAGTTTAACCAAGCCATCAGAAATACTTAACCATTGCGTCCCTTTCTTGAATTCAATACTTTTATTCCTTTTATAACCAATAAGTTCCTGAACTCGAATTAAACTTGCTCTTACAATTCTTTTCAGTTGATTGGAAACTCCTTCATTCGTTCTAAAAGAACTTGAAAACAAATGGGTCCTTCTTACCTTCCTATCAATTTCTTTACTTATGTCCCCAGTATAAAAACCAATAAACTCCTTTCCTTGGTTGGAGTTAAAAAATTGATGAATGAAATCTTGGGACTTTATTGGCATATCTACCCCTGATAATAAGTGGTAATATTGATAGGACTTGTTTTTTGAGGCTGCCTCGAAAAGATTCAGTTCAGCTTCCACTACAGTTACATCTCCCCATTTAACATCTACGCGGTTTTCCAGAATAAATAATTTCGAAAATTTTACCGCTAAGGTCGGTAACTCTTTAACTTTTGCGTCGAAGTGGATATAGATATCATTTCTCACATCATCAAGTGATTCAATAAGTCTGTTTAAAACCTCAAACTCATTATGAGCTAATATCAGGTATGCATGTTTCATAATTAGGATTTAATTCTATCCAATATCTTTTCAACTATTCCAAAATGTGATGAGCTAAATTTCCTTGCAAATAAGCAATTAGATTCAATTAAAGACCCAAGATCTTCTTGAGAAAAAATTGTTGAATTTGCATTACCAACTTTATGCATCAATACCCTATCAGAATACATAATGTTCCAATTTTTTCCAGAATAGACAAGTTCAGTAGGTACGAAAAGCTCATCTCCGCACATGGTATATTTATATTTTTTTAATATTGTTTTCTTTCTAGACAAAAGGAATTTTACGGCGTCATCAGTAATACTAACCCAGTTTGAAGCCTTAATAAAGGTGCGATCTTTATTCACATATACCCCAAGTAGATCCTGCACCTTGATTCCTACCCTCCATAACCTTTGAGACATCAATCTGGAGTTAAAGCTCTTCATAAATAAATTCATACGATTCCCTTTTCTTTCAAGTTCTTCAGGACTCGAGGGCATCGGAACGAATACTTGGGAAATGGGTATGGATGAGAAATATTCATGAAAGGTATCTTGTTTGACCAATGGGAGATGGACGCCGGAAATCATGTGATAATAGGCATAAGGACCGTTTTGATTTGCCAATTCAAAAAGGGCAAATTCTGCTTCAATCTGGCTGATATCTCCCCACCTAACATCTATCCTGCTTGAATTATCTACAAAAAACAGATTCGAATATTTACTTTTTATTGCAGGTAAATCGTTCACTTTCTTATCAATATGGATGAAGATATCATTTCGACTATCGTCTAGAAGATCGACCAGAATTGATAGTATATCAAATTCATTATGAGCTATAATCAGGAATGCGTGTTTCATAATTTATTCGAGTTTTGTAAAAATGCATTCATTTTCTTCATACCATCAGCATCAAAATAGGACATTTTATGAGTTGATGTAAAATTCAAAGCCTCCCCATATTCCATTAATCCTTCTAACCCATTGAATTTAGTCTGAAGGATATGAGGATATACATCACTGACCACTTGACACTGCTTGTCCTTTAATTCCCCTTCTACAAGTTCATTATATAAAATTTGAAAGAAGAAATAATCTATAATTTCATTTTGCGTTCGCCAATAATATAATATCAACTCCAACATATCTGTTATCAAGTCATTGCCTTTCTCAGCATAGATAATGCTGTTTAATACCTTGACTTTAAATTCTTTGTCCCATCCCCAATAAAAGGCATAACTGTTCTCCCAAAAACTCTTTTTTTGCTCCTTATTATCCCTTTGATACATAAAGTAAGGCAAGGATTTAAATTTTTCATCTAATGGAGCTGTCAATAAAATCGTAGCATCCAGCCACACGCCTCCATAAAGACTGAGTAATGAAAGTCGAAGTAGATCAGAAAAAAAAGTTCTCTTAAAAATACCCTTTTCTAATTTTTCAATGACATATTCTGGAAGATCCACATAATCCTTATAATTTGAGTCGTCAATTCGAATTACTAAATAATCGGCTTTATATTGATCTACTGATTCAAAACAATGTTTCACAACCTCAGGAAGAGAAGCATCGCTACAGCCCTGACCCCAATACTGCCAAATAATCCTATCGGTTTGAAATTCTTTTTTAGGTTTTAAATTTTCAAGAACAATTTGACCAGAATAATATTGATCGATTACAGGATGCCAAAAACTAGCAACTTCCTTATGCTTCTTGATAATCTTGGTTTTTCTTATGAATGACCAGATTTGACTAATTATGGGTAAATTTTTTATACTTCCTAGCACCTTTCAATAAATTAGAGAATTGAAAAAAATTATTAGAAATCAAATATTTTTAATTTTTCGAATTAACGCAATTGAACCTAAACTAACTTTTCCTAATATTGGCATTAGCAGTAACTTCGCTAATGATTGAAGTTTCATATTTGGATTCCATTTTTCTTTATATTCTTGAGGTAAGTCAAAATAATATTTCCACCAAACTTCAAATTTTATGGTCAACTCATTCCATGGTTTTCCACCTGTATAATGTATTGTTCCAGTATTTTGAATTTGATTCCAATCAGTCTCCGTATATTTTTTCAGAAAATCAGGCTTGAATTGAGGAAGGAAAAAGGTACGAATTCCATTATATACTGGCGATAGGCCCAATACTTTCCCTTTACAATAAATATTGAGTACATCCTGGTCTGGGAATTGTAAATAAGGAACCTTCAGACCATCAATAAACTTTTTCGACATATTGTCTTGGCGCATTAACTCCAAATTCATCAGCAAAAAACCAGAATTAAAGTAGAAACCGGGTTCACAGCCAATTTCTTCTAAATACGGTATCTGTGATTCCAATGCAGCTTCATAAACGGCAGCTAGGTAGTTACCGTTTAAGTCCATAGATTCATATAATTCACCGAGATCCTTTTGAATGATAACATCGCAATCGGTATAAATTACACGATCATATTGTTTTAGAAGTTCGGGTAATAACAATCGAAATGAGGCAGCAATGGTATATCGCTCATCTACATAAACGCCTTCTAATGCCCCGTCAAGGTTTAGAAACGTGAATTTCATCCGTTGTGGATTTAACTTCGCTAATAAGCCCTGCAGATCCTCAGGAAGGTCTTTTGTTAATAAACAGATTACTTCAAATTGATATTTTGGATTTGAATTTTTTAAAATGGAAGACAAACAGGTTACTGCAGGAATAAAATAATTCTCAGTAAATGCGACTACTATTGGAACCGAAACACGCATAAAAAATATAAATTATTAGGACTTTCCTCTTAACTAACGTAGTAGTTTGTCCTTAAAAAATCTAAAGTACATAATCATTTTATCCTTTCTACTTAATAATTCACAATTCTCTATACATCTTGCTTTATTTATAGGTAAATTCTTAACAGCTACATTATAATAATCATAAACACATTTTTGATAAAGGGTGTCCCATTGGATTTTCTGCAAACACAGCTTCTCAATTTCATCCTTTGGCTGATGATAATCAATTGCTCGCATCATGGTATAAAGATGAGTAATTGCCTTTATTTTGTGTTCATATTTCGTTTTATCACTTGAAAGATGGATATCTGAGACCCTAAAATCAAATAATAATTGACTTGTATTAGCTATTCCATTTCTAGCCAGTTTCACTGTACTAATAGTATCAGTTCCAAAGGCAAAAGGCAAACTGTCAAACCTTTCTTTTTGGATCACTTTAGTCTTAAACATGTAATTTCCAATACATACAAACGGAATGCCTTTTACCCAGTCATAGACATATTCCATCTGGCTACACTTTTCGGCCAAGATTCCATCGATTTCCAATAGGTCACCAGCATCATTTATTACAGAGACCCTAGCGCGTAAAATATCAACCTCTGGATATTTCTTAATCAACTCTATGCAATTTGCGGTAAATTCAGGATGATAAAGGTCATCATCTGCAGCTAAAACTAAATAATCTCCTTTAGCATAATCAATTGATTTATTCCATTGAGCTACAAGATCTTTCCCTCCAATATTTACTTCGTTTTTATAATAAGAAATTCTTGGGTCCTGATAAGTTGAAACTATTTCATATAAATTTTCTGGAGAATTATCATCTATAATTATTAACTCTATTTCTGAATAAGTTTGATCTAATATACTATCGATTGCTTGTTTAAGGAATTTCGATTTATATGCTGGAAGAACAAATGAAATTAACATACTTGATTATTTTTTAACGATTACCTTACCTGGAATTCCAACAACAGAAACACCTTCCTCAAGGATTGAATTTAACACAATTGACCCTGCTCCAATTTTTACATGATTCGATATTGTAATATCTCCTAAAACTTGGCAACCTTGACCAAAATCCACAAAATCTCCAATGACTGGCAAGCCATTATCATCACTTCCGGTATTACCAATACAACAATTCCCATGAATGGTACAGTTTTCCCCTATCCTTGCTTTTGGGTTGATAATTATGGAACCATAATGTGCCAAGTGCAATCCTAACCCGAAACAACCGGCAGGAATAAAAAACCCAAGCTTTGATCCTAGTTTATTTTTCTTTCTCGTATAATAAAACTTCAACAATTTATTAGGTTGCAAAAAAGTATAATATTCTTCAGATCTTAAGGCAACTACAAATGACCTCAAAAGATATCTTTCAGAACAAAGAATCCAATCAATAATATTTTCCCTAGAAAATCTTGCTGGATAATACATTCTGTCCCCTTTTATATATTGGCTCTTTGTGTAGTTTTTATATTTATTCAACATGAATATTATGATGCTACGTTCGATTTATTATTTAGAATTTGGCCTATTATACTCTCTCTTTTTATCAAATTGACCTTTGAATAAAATTCAACTAACTCTCTATCTTTTGATGTCAATTTCAAAACAGGAAAATTATTAATGTTCATTTTTTGCCTACATAGGACATAATTAATCCTGTTAAAATCCCAATCACAATTCTCCTGGATAAAAAATGCACTGTCCTCACATTTTTTCAAATACATATTTACATCCTTCAATTCTCGGCTAGCAATCTGCTCACACATATTTAACATGAGATAAGCTGGATTTGACAAGTCTTGTGATATCAATTTATAATCCGCTCTTGATTTTAATACTTCAAAAAATCCTTTACTACCATATTTTATTATTGGGGAAAACATTTCCAGCCAACGGTTAATAAAATAATTGTTCGGCCCTGTTGCTAAAAACCAAGTTTCTACAATGGGAAATTCTTTACAAACAGTACTTTTCTCACGGTAATAACCGATCAAATCATAATGGCTTGAATTACTCATCTCTTCTATCCAATCCAATTTATCTACCAGAATAGTAGTCGCATCTAACCAAATACCACCATTTGTAGATAGTAATTTCAACCGGATATAATCTGCTTTGTGGGCAGCCAACATGTCTTTATGAAAATCAACTTTTGGAATGAAATCAAAGAGATTGGTTTCATTCAACACCGTAAATTCATAGGTAGGGTTTTTCCTTTTGTTGTTTTCAATTATTGCCTTTATCAAATCAGGAACCTGTAAAGAATCCCAATAGATCCATACTTTTTTAGGTATTTTGACAGAGGAAATAGCATTCTTTTTAAGCAATGAAATATTACTTTCTAAATGATGTGTTCCATTTTTAATGAAACTGTTCTTTAGAAAATTAACTCCAAAACTTTTAATAAAATTAACTAATTCCTTTTCAATCATAAAACATGTTTGTTATTTATTCAAAAACAATATTTATTAAGATTTTCAATTCAATAACTGACCGATAAAACTTCTTTTATTAATCAACCTCAACTCCTCCAAACTACTTAAAAGAGACCTATCCCCCGACGTCAACTTAATGAGTTTATAGTTTGATTGACTTGCGTCCAAACGAGTTAGGGCATAAGAAATTACATTAGAATTCCATTCATAGTGATTTTGTAAAAAAAATGCATTTGCCTCTGCTTTACGTAGATATAAATTATATCCAAGTGTGTTTCTTTGAGCAATTTGACATGCCAGGTAAACCAATAAATATGATGGAGGCTCAATATTCTTTTGGATAATGGCGTAATCCTCCCTCTCCTGCAGCATCTTAAAGTACTGGGGACTCCCCATATCCCTTAATGGACTAAGTACATCCAGCCAATCTTTTATAAATTTATTGCCAACCTGAGAGGCTAAAAACCAAGTTTCAATTACCGGAAAGTTGTTATCATAGGTATTTACCGATCTATAATAACCAATGACATCATATTTGTTTCTTAATGGCTCCTGGTATATCCAGTTTAAACTTTCTTGTAAGATGATAGTAGCATCCATCCATA
This sequence comes from Sphingobacterium sp. LZ7M1, assembly GCF_024296865.1. Taxonomy (GTDB): domain Bacteria; phylum Bacteroidota; class Bacteroidia; order Sphingobacteriales; family Sphingobacteriaceae; genus Sphingobacterium. The sequence goes on from NZ_CP101134.1 coordinate 2,675,919, forward strand.
CACCTCCATACCGAAACAACAATTCTAATCTCATTAAATCGGTCTTATTTGGTATAGGAACTTCCGCATGGCAATAAAAATCAGGCAGATAATTTTTAATAGTATGACTAGATAGAACCTTTACTTCAAAATCGGGATTAAGTTTAATTATTTTTTCTACTGACCCTTTTACAATTTGCGGCAACTCATCTTCTTCCCAATAGATCCAGATTAATTTCGGAATATCATCTCTTCTCTCCTGAGATTGGCATATTTCAATTACCGCTTCCTCATTGGAGAATAGCGGGAGATTGAAAATCCTCCTGCTATATCCAGCAGCAAGGCATCGCAGAACCTTTGGATATTTTGAGAGATTAAGCGGCATAAAGTTCAAGGTTTGAAAAGATCATTGCGATTATGGCAGCTCTTTTAAATGAAATTTTGGTAGCCAACCTTTTTATTAAATAGGCAGCATTACTAGGAGAAATCTTAACCATGATCTTGAAAAGGTCCATAAACTCTTTCCCAGACAAAGCCGATATACCTATATCCTCAGAAATCCTCTGGCTCTGAAGAACAAAATTGTTTTTAATATTATTGTCTTTTGTGTAGTTTTTTAGATTTAAAACAGCCTTCAATACATGGATGGATTGGAAATAGATAGATTTCTTCCCAAAAATAGAAATATTAGACATCCTATAAACCGCCATAAATTGCGGTAAATAGCCATATTTGCCCATTTCACCATTTAGAAACCACAATACATAATCCCCAACAAGTGAATGTTCTAAAAGATCTATAGATTTTAAGTTATTCCTACAGAGTACAGAAGGAGTATGGATAAAATTACCGTTTGATATCTCTTCAATAGTTTTTTTACAACTTTCCTCCTCTTTATTCAAGGTTTCATGCATAAAGCGACCCTCCTCATTCTCATATAGTAGAACTCTATGGTATACAAGGTTACAATCTTGATTTTCATTCAGGTAATCAACCTGCCTCTGGATTTTTTTCACATCGATCCAATAGTCATCACCTTCACAAACTGCGATAAACTCTCCTTTCGCTTGCTTAAAGGTCCAAATAAAGTTTTTAATGGAACCTTTATTAACTTCATGGTTATAATACCTAATAATAACATTAGGCGGACAGGGATTCTCTTTTATATATTTCTCGACCACCTGGTGAGTATTATCTGGTGATTTATCATTCGAAATGATTAATTCAATAACACCATTAAACTCCTGACTAACAACCCCATTGATTGCTTTTAAAATAAAATCTTCATGTCCGTATGTAGTCATTACAACTGAAACATCTACATTTCCTTGTTTATTTTCGTCCATAGTTAAATTCTCAATAGGCTTCCGTCATGAAACAAAAACCTATTATTTGATAAATAGTTACTACTTATGTTAAAATTGTTGTTTGTTTGGTGTAATTAAAGGGGATCTAAATAAATTCAAATTGATCTAACATATTATGGATTTCTTCTTTTGTATTGGACATCAGCGCATCCAAAATGGACAATCCTGGTTCAAATTCTCTGTATCCTTGTTTATATTCCTGAAGATTGATTTGATGAAAATACATATCAATATCAGCATTGAAATATTTTGTTCGATCGAAGAAACTCATACCTCCAATAGGATTAATGTAAGTGAGCTTTGCTCCTAATCTTTTACAGATATTTAATGCCCATTCATCTGAATCTTGAGGTTGATCAATTTTAATTCCCATTTCTGAAAAAATTGATATATCACGCTCCATATCCAAATACTTACATATTTCAGTAAGGACATGGCGGTTCAATGAAGTGATATTATCAAAATCTTTTGAAAATGTCTTTCTCAAAAAATCCATCACTAACTCGTAATTCGGCGCAATTTTCTTATAGATTTGAAATTGTGCTAGTATTTTCTCTTTCCAAGGTTTAGTGTTATCTAAAACACAATCTTTAATTAAGGTAGATCTTCCATTTTCTTTTTTCAATGGAACCTGGATATACAACCATCCTTCCTTTTGCTTTAAAATCCGATTTCTTTCTATCCAACCCCGTCTAATGAATTGGACGGTGTCCAAGAGAATAAACCTATCAGTATGTTTGATCAAACTGATATATCCTAAATAAGGAAAGAAATATGGCTGCATTATACCTATTTTTTTTCTAAGCATAATGAACTTGTTCTAAGATGTTACTATTATTAGCGTGTGTTTAGTGTGTGTGATTTTTTCGAGTACTATATCCCTTTTTATATCATATCACATTTGTTTTAAATTATAAATTTTATTCTAACTATTAACCTTAATAATAATTGTTGGTTTTTATTATTTTCCCTGGCACACCCACAACTGTACTGCCATCCGGAATATCTCTATTTATCACTGAACCTGCCCCTACTACCACTCTCTTTCCGATTGTGACATTTGGCAGGATGGTACAATTTGTTCCTAAGAAGCTCAATTCACCTATTTTACAATGTCCTGAAATCGCAGTTCCAGGGCATACTTCAACAAAGTCATCAATTATCACATCATGTCCAATCGATGCCATTTGATTGATTAAAACTCCTTTCCCAATCTTAACATCATTGGTAATGACTGAATTCAACATTACATTTACCCCTTCTGAAACCTCCACCCCAAAAGAACCAATCTTACTGGTCTGGGAAATCAATGAATGGGGTATCCCTCCTGCTTCAACAAATTTTCTGAACGCTCCAGCTCTTAATAATGGCCCACCTAATCCTAAAACAAACTTCTTATCGACCTTTGCAAAATAATCACTTGCTTCACTTAGGTTTCGCAGGACTAAAAACTCATTATATAGCTTATCAGGTAAATCAGATGATACATCATCATAAAATACGATATTACTCTTATTTACTGTTTCCAAACAAACCTCCAAAACTTCTTTTGCAAGGCCTTTGGCTCCAAATATTAACATGTACTAATTGTTTTGACTTCTTAAAATAATGCGGCAAATCCAATCCACCTCATCATCTGTCAATTCATAGTACAATGGTAAACATAAAACCCTTTTCGCTATGTCATCAGTAACCTTCATTGATACTGGATCAAGATAAGGTAGACTTGAAGACAAGCTAGGGTAAAAATACCTTCTTGTGAAAATTTCAAATGTATCCAAAGTGGATTTGATTTTTAATAATAGATCTTCTGATTCTATTACATAAACCAAATATGCACCATTTTGGTTTGAATTTTCATGCCAAACGGGTACTGTTGCTTTAAAATTCTTTAGATTTTCGGAATATCGCTGTATTATTTCTAAGCGTCGGCTGATAATCTTGTCCAACCACTTAAAGTTGACCAAGCCCATGGCTGCATGGAATTCCGAATTTTTACCGTTTAACCCCAATTCAGAAAAACTGCTATATCCAGAGATTCCAAAATTTCTCATGTAAGCGATTTTCTTCAACAAATCTGGGTCCTTTGTAACAACCAATCCGCCTTCTATACTGTGATAAAGCTTTGTGGCATGCAAACTACAAGTACTGATATCACCATATTCAAAAATTGATTTACCATTCACTTTTACTCCAAATGCATGTGCCCCATCGTATATCACCTTTAAATTATGCTTTTTGGCAATTTTTTCAATAGCTTCAACATCACATGGATTTCCATAAACATGGGTAGCCAATATAGCACTTGTATCTGGTCCGATTGCCTCTTCAATTTTTTTGGGGTCTATATTCAAAGTTTTAGGATCAATGTCCACAAACTTAGGTGTACAGCCCTCCCAAACAATGGAAGACGTAGTGGCAACGAATGAAAAAGGGGTGGTTATGATTTCTCCGGTTAAGTCTAAGGCTTTGATTGCCAATTGAAGTGCTACTGTACCATTAGTAACATATAATAAATGGTTTACATCGAAATAATCCTTCAGCTCCATCTCCAGTTTACTGGCAAGAGGACCCATATTTGTAAGCCAATTCCTAGACCAAATACTGTCCAAGTATTGCTTATAATCTTCTATTGGAGGTAAAAATGGTTTTGTTACAGGTATCATCTAATTAATTTCGAGTTGGAAAATTAAATAAATGATACCTTTTTTTATTGAAAAGCCTTAATTAATCTTTTGTTTGTAGGACATCCTTTACAACCTCTAGATATTTATGACCGAATTTTAAATCTGGCTCCAAATGGTTGCCTTCAGCCCATTCATTCCAAGATTTAATAAAAACGATCTGATTCTCGGGATCATATTTTTTCACCATCTTGACCGCATTGACCATTGCCTTCTTAAATAGTTCAGGCGTAGAATCATGAAGTATAAATCCATTTAATCCGCTTCTTGGGCTGTTATCCCAATTTGGAATCACGGTTGGATAATAAATATTGTTGCCCGAATTCTCATCAAACTCTTGAATAGCATCCTTATAGTTATAAATCCTAACAGGACGCTTAAATATTTTTTTATAATACTTATTTAATCTACTTGTCTTCGCTCTCCTATATATGTCAACAAATTTATTTGCAGATCTTAAATAAGAATCCTTTGTATGAACCGCAGGAGTTAGAGCATCAAATCCGTACTTTTCAGTATCCCAATCTGGATCGACATTAGTCGCAACTAAATGAATGCCTTCGAGACCATTCTCGGTAGCTAATCTTCTAAATGTGGAAACAAACAACGGCAAATCAGGAATTTCCATTGGTTTATAAACCATAAATAATGGTTTCCCATCAACCTTAAAATATCGTTTGTCCTTAAATGCAGGTAATATGCTATTGAAATGATCGATATAATCTTGCTCTCCAGGATAAACCTGTTCAACTAGAATAGTTTTGGGATTACCATGCCAGATTCCGCTCCAGGTTTCATTTGCCCAGGCTAGACAAAAAGGGAAATCTGGGGTACCCGATTCCAAAACCTCTTGAAATGGCCGTTCCAATATCCGGCGCCCATTCCCAAACCAATAATGCCAATAACAAAACGCAGAAATACCATATTTCTTTGCCAAATCTGCCTGCGCAATCCGTGCCTCAGAAAGACGTAAGTCGTAGAAACCCAAGTCGGCAGGAATATGTGGTTGATAGTGTCCCGGAAACATTGGTTTTGCTTTTGCAACATTTGTCCATTCTGTAAAACCTTTCCCCCACCATTCATCATTTTCTTTAATTGGATGAAATTGTGGAAGATAGAATGCGATTGCCTTTACTTTCCCCATGATGTATTAACTAATAGGTAAATGAATAAAATAGTTCAGTTTTGTTGATTAAATCTCCCTAAGTCGCTGTTTCTCAATAACTTTATTGTACCTAAATAAAATACCAAGAAATTTACGCCAAATGAATAAGGATCTACCAAAAATCGCGCCTGAAATGGTTAAATAGTAGAAAAATGGCTTATAAAATTTCAAAATTCCTTGGGTGTTCAAAGCCTTCCGAATACAGGTGTTTAAACTTGCAATAAAATATTCCTGATTTTCGGGAGAAATAGTCATTAATTTCACATGAGAATACTGTTTTAGAATTCCAAAATTGTCAACTTCCTTATAGCTTGAATCAATATCTTGAAGAAAACTGTCCAAAATAAAGAACTGATCCACTAATCTCCGTCTTTCATTTTGTACAGAAATAGTAACTGAATTAGGATTATGTCTATAGAAATAAGTTTCTCTGAAATTGAAGGCTAAACTTTTTATGTACTTCCTTAAATGATAGGTCCACAGCACATCTTCATTCACAATACCCTCCATGAAGTAGATTTCATGCCTCTTTAAGATATCCAAGCGAATAAGCTTATTGCAAGGTGAAATAGGTAAGCTATTGAAAATGTTTGACCGGACCCAATGTATGTCACAAGAATAATCTGGATATCCTTTACCAGAGATTTTCAGAACATGGTTGATATTTGCAACCTCACTTAAAATTTCCCCTTGAACGATATCGACACCTGGATGTTTAAATACATGGTATACCAACTCATCGATACAAGTTGAAGAAATTGCATCATCACTATCTAAGAAATAAATATAATCGGACTGGCTTTCTCTGATCCCTCGATTCCTAGTTCCTGAAGCCCCTAGGTTTTTATCATTCTTGAGCAACTTAAAATTGATTGGTCCATTATAGCTATCAATTTTCTTTTGAAGAATATCAAAGCTTGCATCAGTACTCCCATCGTCAATGAACATGCAGGTCAAATAAGGATAATTCTGAAGAGCAACCGACTCAAAACACTCTCTGATGTACTTTTCAACATTAAAAACCGGAACAATTACTGTTACTTGGATCATGGGTCCAATATAGGGATATATTAATAAATTGTAAAATATTAGGACAATATTTTAATTACAATTTTCTAATAATTCACACAAAAGAACTATGCTAATTTTTACTCTACCGAAAACCCTTATTTTATCTTTAAACTTAAGCCAATTGAATATAACCGAAAATACACAGTACCTAATAGACCAAACAAGGAATAAATCTCCGATATATAGTCTAACCCGACTTCAAATTTATACTTTCTTATTGCAATTAAAAAGTCCCTCTTATCTTGGACCCCCCTATTGCTATGGATCAATAGCTGTGCAAAATCCTTCAAATACTTTTTTGTAGCATCCGACTTTTCAACGTGATTCTTTTCAGAACCGGAGGTACTGTTTCTAAAAACCCTCACTACCACACTGGAATCACTGATGAAGTAAATTTTATTGAATCCTGACATACTCAAGATCAAAAAATCATCTGTGTGCCAAGCTAGAGGATAAATTTCAAAACCGACATCATTAAACCTTTCTCTCCTAAAAACATGCTCACTTAGGCTACTGTTCAGTCCTCCCGCAATCTTTCTTAATATTAGATTATAGGTGTCATAGTAACCAGTTCTAAATCCATTATAAAACCTAACTTCCTTGTCACCTACAAAATCAAGGATTGTATTAAATTTTAACACATGACAGCAAGAATCGATGAAGGCTAAATTCTTATAAAACTCTTCTACAAAGTTTGAGGAAATGGAATCGTCATCACCCAATATTTGAAACCAAGGCTCTTTAACCTCAGTCAAAATTCTCATCCATTGAAAAGCCAAATTTTTCCCACCTAAGTTGTCGGAATAATTGAAATAGAAATACTGGTCTGATGATAAATATTTTTCGATGATAGGTAAAGGGTCATCCGGACTTAAATCGTTTCCTATGTAAACAGAAAACCTCTTATTGCTTTGGTTAGCTAAAGATTTTATACATTCTTCAAAATAATCAATCTTGAAATAAGGAATTACTATTGCTAATTCGTTCATCTCAGGAGCTTAACTTTTAAAATGGTTTCCTTATAACCAAGGCGCAAAATCTTCAAATAGCTGGTTGAAAACTCTTGACATACCAGTAGTGGCCACTTCCAATTCGCATAAGCCAATTGTACTATCCCTTGGACTAGAATTAACCCTAAAACTCCAAACGAAAGATAATTTAGAACCAGGAAATCACCGATTGCAACAAAAAATCCTGCAATGATGGACGACTTCAAAAAAGGAACTTCATTTTTGGTCACTATCAAAGTTCCAAAGTTGGAATGGTTATTTTCTAAAATGACAACTAAACAATATGCCATCATGATATAGGCATTTGGCAAAACTGCATTAGAACCTATAAATTCAAGTACCATTGGGCCCAAGAAAATCAAAAAAGAGGCCCCCATAATGAATAAGGAAAGATACACGAACAATGCAAAGGAGAAAGTTTGCATCACCTCCTTTGATTTCCCTGAGATTCGCAGCGAAGCAAATGTAGGGTTATAACTGTTGATCAATGTTCCTGAAACCACCCCTATAATACCCACCAATTGGATTAACAGACCATAAGATGCGACCTCCTCACTGCTCAGGTATAAACCTGCTAAAAACATACTGAGGTTATTTATGGCATATGCAGAGATAAACACCAATCCCAATCTACTTGAATTGTGCCAAATCTTTAGAAACAAATCCTTTCTTTCTTCAGGCTTTGGTTTTATCCCTTTCAGCTTTTCTTTGAAATCACGGTCATAAAAGAACCGGTAAGAAATGAATCTATATACAAAGGTGGAACATAGACTGGAAATCGCCACTCCAAAAAGTCCATAGCCCATGTACAAAAAGGAGATGGCTAGAGAAATATAGACAACTTTGGAGATGATCCCGGCAATTTTGGCTTTGCGGATCAATCCTCGTCCTATCAATAAAGAATCAAAATAGGTAAAATAGAAACTCAGAAAGATGGAAATAATGGTAAATATCCAAATCCAGATCACATGGTTCACACTTGTAAAACCGTTGGTGACACTGTAGATATACCAGGTCCCAAACGTACAAAGAACTATCCCAGAAAAAATAGCAATCCGTAGATACACGAATTTAGCCGTATTGATCATATTGGCGAGAAGATTATAATTAATCTCTCCTAATCCATTTACATCTTGGATACCCTTTTTTTGAATTTCTTGGGCCCCACTAAATACATAGGTAATATTCCTTCCGAACTGCGGTGCAAAACCAAAATCGAACAAAGCAACCATGGACCCCAAGGATCCAATCAAGTAGTTTAATGCAATTTCCTCTGTTGAAAGTAATCTTAAAATAATAGGAAGGATGAAAATACCTGAAGCTATTCCAAAAAATTGCGCTAAATAACTCCAAATAACATCCTTTTTGGTCAATTTAACGCCCATAAAGTTGTTTAAGTCTCTTTATTCTTGCGGCTACCTTTAATTAAGTCAATTAATATAGCCAATTCCTTAGTCTTTAATAGATAAGCAACGCCAAAATAAGTACACAAATATATGGAAACAGATATTATCAAACGAATTAAATCGTGGTAATTTATAAGTAAATATTGGTCAATTAGGAAAACGAGCCCACCTACAATTAACGCCCTGATAATACTCGGCAACAAATCAGCAAATTGTCTCCAAATAGGGTAATTAATAAACTTAGAAGTGTAATGGGTATTTATGAAAACCGTAATGACTGAAATAATAACACTACCCCAGACTAAACCAATCATACCGAATGGCAAACAGCATAAAATGACCGAAACAATAACTATCTTTTTGAAAACCTCGATTTTCAAGTAAAGGTCGGACCTACCTTTTGCCTGCAAGATATTCAGGTTATAGGCATGGATTGGATAAAAAATCCCTCCTATTGATAAGATTTGAAAGTATTGGACAGAAGGCAACCATTTATCTGTCAATAAAAACCGGATCAAAGGTTCTGCAACTACAACCATTAAAACTGACAATGGAGCTATCAGAAAGATCACAACCAAAATAATACTTTGATAATATTTTTTCAATGCAGCATCATCATGGGCTAGCTTGGCAAACAGTGGAAATGTAACCCTATTTAAAGCCCCAGCTATATTTGTAATCGGCAATTGCTTTAATGAATCAGCCCTATTATAATAACCCAATTGGGTTGGAGAAAACTTCTTACCAATGATAATGTTGTACAAATTATTGAAAATCGTATCCAACAATGACGAAGCGGTCAATTTCACACCAAAGGAAAAATGGTATTTGAATTTCTCTTTATCAAAGACAAAAGAAGGCCTCCAATCACTATACAACCAATATTGTAATGTATAAACAAAGTTTTGAACTAGGGAAGAATAGATCAGTGACCAGACACCGAACCCATGGGTCGCAAAGAAAATCCCAGATGCACCGCCAGCCAGCATGGATGGTAACTGAATCTTGAACGCCCTTTTGAAATTCATCTCTTTAATGACCTTCGTCGCTTGAACTGCCGCAAAGGAATCAATGATTAAGATGATGGCATAAGTCCTGATTAATCCTGTAAGAACTGGGATTTCATAAAAAGCGGCAACAAGTGGAGCGGTAAAAAAGATGATGCAGTACAGGATAACACTGACACCAAAATTGAACCAGAACACAGTGGACATATCCCTTTGGTCGACATCTTGACTTCGTATAAGGCTATTTGTCAATCCCCCGTTTACCAAAACAGCGGATACACTCATAATTACCCCATACAAAGCAATTGTTCCAAAATCAGATGGCAATAAAACTCTTGCTAAAACCAGGTTTATGACAAAACCGATCAGTTGCGAACCAAACTGTTCAGCAAAAACCCAAAATACTCCTTTAGCAGCTTGCTCTTTAAGCCCCATGCTTTATAGTTTCAAAATTTTTAATATAAAATTATGATTTTATATTATTTCCCGAATTCTGCATTCAACATTCTCCTTAAGCCTTCCTCCATAGAATATGGGGGAACAAAACCTGAAGACATCGCTTTTGTAGAATCATATTTAGTAACTGCACAGAATTTCTTCACGCGAACAGAACTGATCGTCAATTTTTTCCGGCTTAAAAATGCCAATACATCAAAGCCGTAACCTCCTAGCATCCCGATCCAGTAAGGGATATGGGTAGTCGGAATCTTTTTACCCAAAATCTCACCAGTATGATAAACCAAATCATTGGTAGTAAAATCGGGCTTGTCTACATAGTTATATACATTATAACCCTCTCGCTTATGTTGAATCAAGAATTCTAGAAATGCAACGACATTCCCAACATAGGACATAGACTTTTGATTTTTTCCATCACCGATCATCATGAATTTACCTGATGCAATTTGATTCAACAGGTTAAAAACATTCCCTCTGTTACCTTCTCCAAAGATCACTGTAGGGCGAACGATATTGATGTTCCAGTCAGCATGGGTCTTATACCACTCTTGAAGAACCTGCTCAGCCTCCCATTTACTCTTACCGTAATGGTTAAATGCATCCGCAGGAAAAGATTCATCCGGATTATCCTTATCCAAGCCATAAACCGCTACAGAACTGGTAAAGATCAGCCTGCTAACACCATTAGCTTCCATGGCTTCTAGGGTATGCCTCATCCCTTCCACATTCACATCATAATAAAGTGACGTCGGAGAAACATCATCCCTATGCTCTGCTGCTAACAAAATCACCACATCTTGGCCCTTCAAAAGCTCTTTTAATCGAACTTTATCAAGAACATTCGCAATTTTTGTCAACTGTGGATAACTAGAACTTTGTTGTTTATCAATATTGATAAGGTTTAGTGTGGGAGTATCAATGAGGTTTCCAATTAGCTTTGTGCCAACAAAACCTGAACCACCGATAATAGCTATATTCATCTAAAATCTAAATGTTATATTTTATTTATTAATGTGACTGAAACTGCATCTGGAGCTTCCCCAGCTTTAACCTCTTTAACCTGAGCCTCAGTAAACTGAGCAGTTTCTACTTTTATCGTTCCTTGTTCCATTTCCTGATTAACAAGTTTAGCATTTCTTTTGTTCACAAAATAATTGAAAGTCAATGTAAACAAGAACCACAAAACAAGATCCAAAAGAACAACTACATTATTGCTAATGAATTGAACGGTGATAATATTAAAAGCACAGAAAAACAAAGAGAGACCAATGATACTCATCATGGCACTCTTATGTGATAGACCTGATCGAAGTAATTTATGGTGCAAATGGCTACGATCTGCCTTGAACAAAGGCAAGCCCTTGTACCATCTGATAAATATTACCCTTGCTACATCAAAAACAGGAACGATCAATGTCGAGAAAGCTACAACAATAGCTCCTTCAGAAAAAGGCTTGATACTCTTATTGTTCATAGCAAAGCTAATGGCTAGAAATGCCATGGTATATCCTAAGGTCATACTGCCTGTATCACCCATAAATATCCTTCTCCTCCTTTTGGATGCACCAAAAACATTGTAATAGAAGAATGATATTAAAATACCTGTTGTAATAAATGCTAACAAGGCATGGATCCAGGCATGATAGAATGCAAATAAGGTCCCTAATACCAAACAGCCAACGCCAACCAGGCCAGAACATAATCCATCCAAACCATCGATCAGATTGATCGCATTGATGATAAGTACAGCAGCAAAAATTGTGAGCGGAATGCCAGCCCATGCTGGCAGATAAGTTAGGAACATCAATCCATAAAGATCATTGATCCATAATCCAGCTAGAGGAAAGAATGTAGCTACCAAAATCTGTGCAACAAACTTCCATTTATAGCTTACTCCAATTAAATCATCTGCTATCCCAATGATATAAAGAATTACCAGACCACAAATTAACATGATGAACATCGGAAATACTTCCCATGTCACAATGCCTAAATTGACAAAATTAGTCTTATAAACTAATACAACGGTAATGGCTAATAAACAACATTGAATGGGAACAAATGCAACTCCACCTAATCTAGGGATAATACTCTGGTGGACTTTTCTTGCATCGATGGGATCAAATAACCTCTTCCTATATGTTATAAGCATAATATATGGGATGATAATCTTCCCAAGAAATATGGCTAATAAGAAAGGAACAAGTAGAATGATAAACTCCATCGACTTAATTTTTTAGACTTTAGTTGAAAGCTGATTTAGTAACACTATATCTAACCAACGATTTAATTTTGCTTTATAAAATGAGCATTTGTTTGGAACAAATTTATAACATATTTAAAGGGCAAACGACTGATTAAGCCTATCCACACCTTATATTTCTCAATTTGTAGCCCAAACCTTACACCCTCATTTATGTGCTTAAACATCTAATTTCTAAGACTTATCAAATTTACTTAGCCCTAATTAATACCATTAAGCCAATTATTAAACCCATAATTTAGAGGTATGGAACAATATCTAGATTATTGCAAAGGAATTAATACCATAACCCCAGCAAAAGGAACTGAAATCAATAATTATATTATAAAAATAGAAAATTTAAATTAATAAATAAATTATTTAAAGATCTTTTTCCAAGCTGAAACCTTGGCGGGACGAATGCCTTCTTCGAAAACCGCATCCGTATCAAAGGCTAGATCATGTGCCATTTTTTTGTTTATTGCCCGATAAATTATCCCCCAATCTGGTAGCCCACCAAAGTTTCGGTCATCAATAAATAAATCAGCACTTAGTTTTCTTGGACCTTTACTCCGGTCCTCTTCAGGAAAATTCGAATTATGTGCGTAAAATTCCAACCCTTGATCTTTACAATAATCAATAGCCTCCTGTAACAACTCACCCTCCCTCACCGTCCACAATATCAATATATGATGCTCATTCTGTAATTGCTTCAAAATATCTATTGCAAAAGGAATGGGTTTCCCAATCCTTGGGTATCTATGCTCAACAATGGTTCCATCAAAATCAACCGCAATTACCATCTTTCAATATTTTTTATCTATTACAACAAATTCCAGTCCAAACCTTACTGATTTCAGTCAACTCATAAACAGATTTATAAGACCAATTCGGGAAAAATCAGTTCGTTTTTTCATAATGAAAAATCCTTTTATTCAAAATATAATTTTGTAAAAGTTACAATACCTAATTTTTTTCAAAATTTAATTAGGCAACCATTAAAAACCTTATAAACTACCCCCATTGACTTTAAATCAAAGTTATCCTATGATTTCCTGAATTTCCTTAACCAGCCGAACCCCCTTCTCCCACAGCCACTCATTGGATAAAAATTAAGTTTTAATAATTTAGCGCCGCAAATTTCACAACTATTCACAAAATAATTATCAATCATGAAAGTATTAAAAGTTGCTTTTTTATCTGCTGTTACCTTCCTTAGTTTGCAAGTCTCAGCTCAAGAGTCTGAAGGTGAGGAAAACCTAGAGATTGACACAACCAAAACTTGGACCATCATGGGTGAAAACACCTTTCTATTAAACCAAAGTTCCTTTTCAAACTGGGCTGCGGGTGGTGTAAACTCCTTGGCTGGAAATCTGATTTTCAATTACGATTTCAATTACAAAAAAGACAAATGGAATTGGGATAATAAATTGATCGCTGCCTATGGACAGACCTACCAAAAAGAAACAGATTGGAGAAAAAACGATGACCGTTTCGCTATTAACAGTTTACTAGGCTACCAAGCTGCTGAAAAATGGTATTACACCTTTTTCATGAACTTCAATACCCAATTTGCAAATGGTTATGAATATAAGGATCAGATTAGAGGAAGAAAGATTTCTGCCCCATTTGCTCCTGCATATTTAAGTTTCGGTCCAGGTATGGCTTTCAAAGAATCAGACAATTTCAAAATCAATATCTCTCCGGCATCTGCAAGGTTTGTGATGGTGGGAGCTGAAAGCCTAAGACCAGATTACGGTGTTGATCCAGATAAATTCTCAAGAAACGAATTTGGTGCAGCTTTAGATGCTTACTATAAAGTCGGGTTAATGGAAAACATTACTTTTGAAACCATCCTGAAATTATACTCTAATTATCTTCAAGATCCACAAAATATTGATGTAGACTATTTAGCAAACCTAAATCTACAGGTAAATAGGTTCATATCAGTAAATGCGGCCGTTCAACTGGTATATGATGACAACGTGAATGTTCCTAAAAGCGATGGCACCAAAGGCCCAGGATTACAAGTAAGACAGATCCTTGGTGCGGGTGTGACTTATAAGTTTTAAGAACCTTACAGAAAATTAATAAATTTATTAAAGGCGGCTAAATGGCCGCTTTTTTTGTGCCCTTATCCTACTTCTGTTTCGAATATTTTTAAGTTTCAAGAAACCAAAAGACTGAAAACCTGTTGTTTAATAAAGGAAATATAACATAAAATCTTATTCAAAATGGCTAAAATAGTTGCAGAACAATTGGTAGAAATGCTCGTTGAAGCGGGAGTTAAACGAGTATATGCAGTAACAGGTGATAGTTTGAACTTTTTCAATGAAGCAATTAGAAAAGATGGTAGAATCCAATGGATCCATGTCAGGCATGAGGAGGTTGGAGCTTATGCCGCTGCCGCTGAGGCAGAGTTGGATGGTTTAGCATGCTGTGCAGGAAGCTGTGGACCCGGACATGTGCATTTAATCAATGGGGTTTATGAAGCCCATCGTGCGCATGTACCTATGTTAGTGATTGCATCAACCATTCCAACAAATCAAATGGGAACCAGCTATTTCCAAGAAACAAACACCTATAAACTATTTGATGACTGTAGTGGGTACAACCAATTGATTACTACGGCCGAACAGGCTCCTCGTATCATTCAATCTGCAATTCAGCATGCAATCTCTCAAAAGGGAGTCAGTGTCATCGGGTTACCGGGCGATGTTTCTAAATTAAAGGCCAAAGAATCAATAACCTCAACCCAAATTTTCCGATGTAACCCTTTAATCAGACCCTCGGACACTGAACTTCAAAAAATTGCTGACCTCCTAAATAAAGGATCGAAAATCACTCTTTATGCTGGAATTGGCGCTATAGGTGCTAGGCAAGAATTACAGCTCCTGGCACAGAAACTAAAAGCACCAGTAGGCTATAGCTTTCGGGGAAAAATGAATGCCCAACTGCCTGCTCCCTATGATGTGGGAATGACTGGTCTTTTAGGCATCCCTTCCTGCTACCAAGCGATGAAAGAAGCGGATGTACTGCTATTGTTAGGTACTGATATGCCATATGATGATTTTATGCCAACCGACAACAAAATAATCCAGATCGATACAGCGGAAGAAAGGCTCGGCAGAAGATGTAAGCTCGATCTCGCGGCAGTAGGCGATATCCGAGAAACCATACTCGCTTTATTACCACTTTTAGAGGAAAAAGTGGACAGCGCCTTTCTGGACTCATTGGGCAATTTCGCAAAGAAAGTACAGGATAACCTTCATGAGTATGTTGACGATATAGGCACAAAAGATGCCATACAACCTGAATTTGTTGCCGATGTGATCAACAAACATGCTAGCCCTAATGCCATCTTTACCCTTGATACTGGAATGACCTGTGTATGGGGTGCTAGGTATATACAGCAAACAGGCGACCGGAAGATGCTTGGATCCTTTAATCATGGTAGCATGGCCAATGCCATGCCTATGGCAATTGGAGCGGCATTAGCCCATCCTGAAAGACAGGTCATAGCTATGTGCGGCGATGGTGGCCTTTCGATGTTGTTAGGAGATTTAGCAACCATAAAACAATATAATCTTCCCATAAAGCTTATTGTTTTTAATAATAGAGCTTTAGGTATGGTAAAACTTGAAATGCAAGTAGCTGGTTTGGTTGATAATCAAACTGATATGGAAAACCCGGACTTCGCTAAGGTTGCTGAAGCCTTCGGCATCCCAGCTATCAATATCCATAAGCCAGAAGAGGTAGATTCGGTCATCGCGGAAACTTTACGCGTCGATGGTCCATTCCTATTGAACATCTTCACCAACCCTAGCGCATTGGCAATGCCTTCCCACATCAGCGCAAATCAAGTCGTGGGCATGACAGAAAGTATGGGAAAACTGATCCTTGGCGGCCGGATGGACGAAGTCTTTGAAACCATTAAGTCAAACTACAAACACTTAAAAAGCATATTCTAAAAATAAAATAGGGCAAACTATCAGTTTGCCCTTTCCTATTATCCTTCAAAAAGTATTAAACAGTCAACCCTATTTAGGGATGGACAATTGACAATTGTCTCATGTCTCATGTCTTGTGTCTTGTGTCTAAATACTATTTACTCTTATACAAATGGCTCAACAAGGCGAAACATAAGATAAAACTCATGATAAAGCCAAACCACGAAAGTACAGGAATACCCCAGATCAGATAACCAACCCTTCCATGCGCAAGGATACTTGCCCCAACTCCAAAGGTCATTGCCAAAATGGACAGCAAAAATTTATTTCCCATCCTATGCAGGATCAATTGAAGATTATCAAAATCTTGCATTTTGTGGTTTACGGTTATTTTGTCCTCTTTTACCTTTTCTAAAATGGTCAACAGATCCAAAGGCACTTCAGTCAGGACATCCTTGGCAAATTTGGCTTTCTCCTTCAATTGCCCTAAAATATATTCTGAAGAAAATTTCTCAGCCGCTATCTTTTTGGCAAAGGGTTCAATACTCTCAGGCACATTGAGATCAGCATCTAATTGTCGACCTGTACCCTCTAATATTGAAACTCCACGAAGCAAGAGGTAAACAAAATCTGGCAATAAGATATGATTACTTTGCAAAACGATATTTAATTTTTGCAACATCACTGAAATATCAATGTCATCAAGGGCATTTTGCTTGATCATCTCAAATATTTCATAAGCATCTCTTTCCAACCGCCTTTCATCTTCAATATGGTGGGCTACAGAAAGTCTCTTTATGTTTTTTATCAAACTTTTGGCATCGTTTGCCAGAAAATCAAGAACCATGGCCTCTATGATCTTTCTATCCTCTGGAATCATAAATCCCATGGCGCCAAAGTCTATAAAAACGATCTGACCACGATGGTTGACAAAAACATTTCCGGGATGGGGATCGGCATGGAAGAAACCGTGCATCAGCACCTGTTCTAAATAGAGATCTAATACATTTTGCAAAACCGACTTTGGATATAGCCCATATTGCTTAAATCCTTCTTGATCATTAACCTTTACGCCATCTATAAACTCCATGCAGATCAAGGTATCTGTACTAAATTTCCTATAAACTTTAGGAACATAAACATCCTTGTTCTCTTTGAAGTTTCTTCTAAACCGCTCGATATTATTTATTTCATTGGTAAACGAAAGCTCATTCAACAGGGAACTTTCAAAAGAAAGAACGATTTGATAAAGGTTCATTTTATAGACTACTTCATATTTCCGCTGAAGTAGCTTGACTAAATCTTTGATAAAATCCAGGTCAGCTTGAATGACCTCGTCAATTTCCTCTCTTTTTACCTTTAATACAACCTCTTTACCATTTTTTAAAGTAGCTCGATAGACCTGAGCAATTGAGGCTGAAGCTATAGGAATTTCATCAATGGAGATAAAATGTTCATCAAGGTCAACCTCTAATTCATCGGCCAACCTTTTTCGGATATCAATACCTTCTAAAGCAACTTCATCCTGCAGTTTTATTAGCTCCTCCTGTAGGTCTTTGGGAATAATATCTGGGCGATTGCTCAGTAATTGCCCCAACTTAATAAATGTTGGACCCAATTCTTCAATAGCTAGTCGGACCCTTACATTAAAATCTTCCTCAAATACCTTTCGAGCATGATTATTCCAGAACAAGAAACTATCTGGCAATATCCTATCAAGATTGGACCTGGAGACAACTTCATCAAATCCATGTTTCGAAAGGATTTTTAGAATTTGTCCAACACGCTTTATCTTTTGAAAACCATTGATATGCTTCATATTGATATTTATGATGCCTTTTTATTTCCTATTTAAATCCGTAACCAACAATGGATTACCCATTTTCATTTCACTAATAAAATCAGCAACCTTTTGGGTGGAAGCTGCCTCCATTAGAAAGTCAAGTTCTTTTTGCGTAACTCCTACCAATTGGATAAAAGACACCTCTCCATGCGCTGTATTGATCCGCCCTAATTGAGGGTCAAGAGTGGTGACAAAACCAACAATTGCTGTGTCTGTATTTAATCGGATTGGACCCTTTGCCGGAATGAACTGATTCTCTTCAAACCATCTTCCACTCTGGTAAACATATCGGGCCAGATTATTGAAAACCTGCATCGCCCATCCTGGATCACCTTGATCTTCAGCAAAAGGTACCAACCTAAAGGTGAATTCAAAACCCCATTTACTAAATTCACTACTCGCCATTTCAGGATTATAGTAAAGTTCACTCATACCGTACGTAACTAAATGTAAATGGGCTGGATCTTGCCTATTATCATATACGCTTATACCGTCAATAGGATCGGTTCCGCCTGCGGCAAAATGCAAACCACATAATGGTCCATAATGCCTAGGTTCAATTCCTGGATACACTGTAGTTAGCTGTTCATCGATTGCGGTCCAACCTACCGTATCTTCCTCGTTATATTTCGATAAATATTCTTCTTTAGTCATATTGCTTACTTAATTAATACATTACACACTCAATTGTTTGAGCTTATTTACAAATAGGAATGCTTTCCCTAGATTATTCCTTGAAATACATCTAAAATCAAGCCACTCATTCAAATGCATGATTCAAGAAATGTTCAGTTTTCAATTGGTTATAAGTTAATAATCGAAAATCATAATCCAAAAATTAACCGGATTTTCAGTAATGTAAAATTTCATTCTAAATGGGAATCTCTTCTGTATTTCCCATAAATTACACCATCAAACCTTGAAAACATGATAAAAGATAGATTAGCATCTGTGTTAGGAAGACGCGATGAAGAACCTAACATTCTATTGGCTCAAGAAATAGCTCAAAACAATGATAAAAATGCTATTGAGGAACTATTCCAATTAATCCAGGGCAAACAAAAAGACTTACAGAATGACAGCATCAAAGTTCTTTATGAGATAGGAGAAATATCACCTCAAATCCTTATTGTAATGATTTTATGGATGCCTTAAAAAGTAAAAACAACAGACTTCAATGGGGAGCTATGACAGCATTAAAAACCATATCCCTGCTTGAGGCCGATCATATCGCAAATAACATCATGACACTTGAAAATGCGGTAGAACAAGGTTCCGTGATCACCAGGGACAATTATGTCGCCATATTAACCAATCTAACAAGCCTCCCACCATACCAGGAACTTGCTTTCAATGCAATCATCAAACAATTATCGCAATGCCCTACAAACCAATTAGCAATGTACGCTGAGCTGGTCAGTACTAAAATAAAATCACCATATTCCAAGAAATTTACCGAAACTTTATCGGGCAGATTAGAGGAAATCGAAAAAGACAGTAAACGAAAAAGAGTCGAAAAAGTAATCAAGAAAATAACATGATCCAGCCCTTTTATGAATGTTTATATTTGATTAATACATCTGTAATATTTCGACGATATCAGAGAAGCCTTTCTGTTCAGCATGTTCCAAAGCAGATACCCCATCTTTATCAGCGATAGACTTATCGGCTCCGCCCTTCAAAAGTATATTTACAATATCCACATAATCCTTGCTGCCATCCCCAAGAATAACAGCCTCTAACAATGCAGTCCAACCTAATTTGTTAATATGGTTTATTGGAAAGTTCTTCGTGTGACATAATAACCGAACTACATCAACATATCCCTTTTCAGCAGCTGGAATCAATGCCGTACCGTTAAATCGGTTAAAAACATCAAAACGCGCCCCATAGGCAAGGTACAATTTTACTAAATCTAAATATCCTGATGCTGCAGCATATAGAAAGGGACTGTTCAACAGCTCATCTTGTTGGTTGGGATCCGCTCCCCGCTTAACCAAAAAAGCTGCCGTTGGATAATCATTCTGATAGGTCGCAATCATTAATAGGTTTTGCGACTGTTCATTAACGTCATTAACTTGACTATCAATGAGGTTCTTTTCAAGGTAGACAGTATCTCCCCGCCTTACTGCACTTTCAATCTCTGATCCTATTTTCATTTTTGCTTTTCATTGTATTTATTCAGATTTTGAACAAACAACTTTATTGCCAGTTATTAATATTTCAAAACCTTCTATTAAACAGTCTCTATCAATCCAATCTTCATTGAATTTATTAACTTCAATAATAAGCTCATTCTTACCTGAAATCACAATAAATATATTTAATTTTTACATTACATCACAGCGTAAACCAATCTATATTTTATTGTAGCTAATCGGCTTCAAATCCTAGTCAAATAAAACATTTTTAATCTATTTTCATTTATTATCATAGATCAATGTGCAAGTATAATTTTATCCCAAAATTTGCAGTAATAAACAAAAACGAAATTAAAAATATATGAATATGAAAACTCTATTAAGCTTTTTTACAGCCCTGATTTTAGTTAGCAACGTTGCATTCGCACAAACAAAATGGTCTGTTGACCCTGCACATACGAATGCTCGTTTTGAAATCAAACACTTAGGAATCTCTTTCGTTGATGGAGATTTCACCAAGTTGGAAGGTCAAGTAGAATCTAAAGATTCTGTGAACTTTGACAATGCTACTGTTTCATTTGACATTGATGTGAACAGCATCGATACTAGAATTGAAGCAAGAGACAATCACTTGAAGAGCGATGACTTCTTCAGTGCAGAGAAATTCCCAAAAATGACCCTTAAAAATGCCACCCTTAAAAAAGCTGGCAAAGGTAAATTCAAACTGACAGGAGACCTAACCATTAAAGACGTAACAAAAAGTGTAACCTTTGATGTGATCCAAAATAACGGTACTATCCTAGATCCTTGGGGAAAAACCAGAGCTGGATTTACAGCTACTACTTCAATCAACCGTTTTGATTACAACATTAAATATGCAGACAAAACCGCTGCAGGAATCGACGCAGTCGCTCCTGAAGTTGCCATCACAGTAAATGTGGAATTGGTTAAGAACTAACTCTTAAGGGGAAAATTAATCCACGTTGATTATAGCCTTGAATCACAAATAACTATATATTAATTAGAAAGGGATAGCAAAAACTATCCCTTTTTCTTTGTTATATTTGATAATAAACAGCATTTATGCTATTCAATAAACCTCCTTATGTGTAAATACCTTGCTAATAGGTTCAGGGAAGTCATGCTTTCCGGGACTTGGATCGCGAACAGCAATTGGCAAAAAGAATTGAGTGATATACATTTAGAACTGGCCATGAAAAAAGTCCCTAATATAAACCGAATTTACGACCTCAGTTTCCATGTCCTTTATTATATCAAAGGGATAAACCAATTTTTCCAAACCGGAAACCTGGATATTAAAGACTCCCTTAGCTTTCCCATGGTTGATTTAAAGAACAATGAAGAATGGCAATCTTTAAAAAATGATTTATTCTACCAATCTGAAACCCTCGCCAAATCCATTGAGGAAATCTATGATGCTAAACTACAGCAAGATTTCTTCGATGAAAAATACGGTTCCTATTTAAGAAATATCGATGGACAGATTGAACATGCCTATTATCACCTTGGCCAAATAGTCCTGCTCAAGAAAATGCTGACTTACTCCTCAGTCTCATAGGACCAAGACAATAACCTATCTTGGAATATCCTTGAAATCTTATTGAAATAGCGTTTGTGCTTATATCCCATCACCCATTGAATCCCTTCAACGGCATTGGTACAGAATATTTCATCGGCTACTTTGACAATATCAGGTTTTATTTCAGCCTCAACAACCTCAATACCTTGCTCCTGCGCCATATCCATAACTACTCGACGCATAACCCCTGCAATACATCCTTCAGATAACGCTGGCGTATAGAGCACCTTATCATAATAGATAAAAATATTTGAGGCCAAAGCCTCACAAAGGTTACCAGATTGGTTAAGGATCAAGACTTCATCAAAGGCATTCTTTTTCTTGAAAAGTCCTGCCATTACATAGATTAAGGCATTATTGGACTTAATCTTAGATAGCTCTGAATAAGCCTTTTTGTATTCGGTATATATATCAATGATTAAACCAGTCTTTTTATCCCTCAGGGTTTCTGGTTTTCGATCTACTTGCAGAATATAGGCCGCTTTATTGGTTTCTGGACTATACAGCCCTCCCCCTTGTCTGAAGACGATAAGGCGAACCCGGGCTTGCTGTCCCACCATATTGTTTTTGCGAAGCAACTCTTCTACTTTACTGCGGATAAAAAAGGAATCAAATTGGTCGGCATCATCAAAATGCAACATGCTCATGCTTTCCGCCAAGCGCTCCAAATGAAGGTCCAGAAAACGGATATCCCCATCCTTCCATAACATGGTTTCAAAAATACCATCTCCATAACGAAATGCGCGGCTATCAGCGTCTAGTATAGCCATATCTTGAGGTACCACAGTACCGTTGTAGTTAATAAAATGTGTGGGCATAAATATATTTAGAATCTAACTTTGATTAATTGAGCTGTAACTTCTCCATTTCTCTAATGCTAAACGGAAATCTTCCGGCATTGGTACTTCAAAATGCAAAAATTCTTTAGATTTTGGATGAATAAACCCTAAACTCCTGGCATGCAGGGCTTGACGGGGAAGCAAGCTAAAGGTATTCTCAACAAACTGTTTGTACTTGGAAAACGACGTGCCTTTTAAGATTTTATCACCACCATAGGATTCATCACTGAAAAGCGGATGTCCAATGGATTTCATATGGGCGCGGATCTGATGGGTTCTTCCGGTCTCCAGTTGACATTCGATCAAGGTAACATAGCCTAAGCGTTCCAGAACACGATAATGCGTAACCGACCACTTCCCCTTCTCTTCATCCTCGTACATATCCATGATCCTTCTATCCTTCAAGTTACGACCAATATATCCTGATACGGTTCCGTCCTCAGCAATATCACCCCAAACCAAGGCTACATACTTCCGGGTGATGCTATGCTCAAAAAACTGCTTCGCCAAAAAGGTCATTGCCCATTCATTCTTGGCAATGACGAGTAGTCCCGAAGTGTCCTTATCAATCCGATGGACCAATCCAGGACGTCCGGTATTACCCGGCAGGGTCGGCAATTGGTTGAGATGGAAGGTCAAGGCATTGACCAAGGTACCGGTGTAATTATTAAATCCAGGATGAACGACCATACCAGCCTCTTTATTAACCAATAAAACGTCCTCATCTTCATATACAATATCCAAGGGAATATCCTCTGGATATACCTCGGTATCTCTTGGCGGATCGGGCAATACCACGGTAATGACATCAAATGGCTTCACCTTATAGCTTGCCTTGATTACTTTATCATTGACCTTTACCGTTCCAGCATCTATAGCATTTTGAATCCGGTTTCGTGAAGTGTTTTCAACCCTATTCATCAAGAATTTATCGATGCGCAACAAGGCCTGCCCTTTATCCGCAACAATTCTTAAATGTTCATAGAGCTCCTGCTCCTCTTGCTCGTTATCCAAATGATCTGTCATGCTGCAAAAATAGCATTTTTATAATCATTCTATTTCCTGCAAGAAAAAAGCATAATTTTAACACATGCATTTGCCATTTCAAATTTTCAGCCCCGAAGAAGAAATATCGGACCCTCGATTCCAAGAAAAAGATATCAGTCTTTTTATCAAACGTGATGATAAGATCCATCCCTTTATTTCGGGGAACAAATGGCGTAAATTAAAATATCAACTGGAATATGCTAAATCAAAAGACATCAACAATTTAGTGACTTTTGGAGGCGCTTGGTCAAACCATCTGTTGGCCTGTGCTGCTGCAGCAGCAACTTTCGGATTCCAGGCAACCGCCTATGTCCGTGGCGAGGAAATACGAAATCCCGTTTTGGATATGTGCAAAATATTCGGCCTCAAACTCAACTTCGTAGATAGAGAATCTTATAGACACAAAACCGAGCTTTACTCAAAAAAGCACGACCCCCTTAACAGTCTATTTATTGATGAAGGTGGAAAATCCGAGCGCGGACTATTGGGGTGTGCTGAACTAATAACTGAACTCAAACAAGAATACGACCATATCTTTGTAGCTTCAGGAACAGGGACTACGGTCGCTGGACTTCAACTAGGGATTGAAAAAGAAAAACTCAAATCCCAGGTCCATACAGTGCCTGTTTTAAAAGGAGCCGATGGCTTGTTGGCAGATTTCTCCCAATGGAATGTACCGACCGAAAAGATAATTATGCACCCTGATTATCATTTCTCTGGATATGCCAAGACCAAACCAGAATTGATCGCCTTTATCAAGAATTTTGTCAGCTCCACTGGAATCATGGTCGAACCTACCTATACGGGAAAGCTTATGTACGCGGTTTATGATCTCATTGAAAAAGATTATTTCAAACCGAAAAGCAAAATATTGGTTATTCATACAGGTGGGATAACGGGTCTGTTGGGATACCTTGATCTTTTTAACATGTAAAATGACATTAATCTTAAGGTGAAATCACTTATTAATAATATTTTTACGGCCAAATGGATCAGCATTTACCACTAAATCAACCAATAATAAAAAAATAAAATGCGCATAAAGCTGTTATTACTTCTATTATTTGTCCTAGCTCAATTACCATCCTTCGCGCTTCAAATACAAATCCACGATACGGTAAGTACGAAAGAACAAAGGGACAGTGTACTGCCTACGGCCCATTTATACGATATCGTTGATGCATTCCGGGATATTAATCCTTTCAAAAAAGACAACAAACAACCTTCTGGTAAAAGATCTGCAATTTCCTATCTACCCAATATTAACTATAACCCCTCCATAGGCGCCCAAATAGGGATTAAGGCCGTGGGCGGAAAAGTTCTCGGTAATGAACCCAATACCGCCATGTCTATTGCTGCCACCGCTTTAAGTGCCACCACCCGTGGTATTATCGTGGGCTATCTATTGCATGACATCTACACCCCTGGCAACAAATGGAACATAAAGGGCGGGGCCATGGTAGCAAAAGCGGTAGGACTTGATTACGGACTTGGAATTGGCGGAACACTAGAGAACCCCACTGAAGAAGAACTCATCCTGAACAACCCGGATAGACAGCGATATGTCAACAAATATATGGCCTACACCATCAATGAACGGGTATATAAACAGTTATTCCCAGGAGCATTTGTTGGTGTTGGTGTATTTTTCGAATTAAAAAGACAGTTAAGTACAGTAGGTAGCCAAGAAAATATGTCTCCTGTAGAAATTTACAGCCGTTGGAATGATTTCGATCCCACTCGCGTAAACAACAACGGTTTTATGGTCAATATGCAATATATGACCAGGGATAACCCTAACTCTGCCTATAAAGGCTATTATGTGGACATGGTCCTTCGCATGAATCAAACGTGGCTGGGAAGCACACATAATGCCTATCAATTACAGACAGATTTCAGAAAATATTGGCAATTATCCACAGATAGACCAAACCATGTGATTGCTTTTTGGAACTTTGGATCTTATAACCTAGGTGGTAAACTTCCATATATCGATCTTCCCGGTACTGCAAAAGACACTTACGCCCGTAGTGGCCGCGGTTATACCATGGGATATTTCAAAGGAACTTCCTTCTTTTACTCAGAAGTAGAATATAGATACCCAATTTTAAGGAATCAGTTCCTGAGCGGTGTCGTCTTTGCAAATATCCAAACAGCAAATGATAAAATGGGAACCAAGCTTTTCCAGACATGGCAACCAGCTGCTGGCGCCGGCCTGAGATTATTATTTAACAAAGCGACCCGAACTAACCTTTGTATTGATTATGCTTTTGGTAAATTTGGGCAGCATGGTTTATTCTTGGGTTTAAACGAAGCATTCTAATTATTTTTATATTAATATTTTAATAATATTAACCTACATGTATTTTAAACAATTTGGCTTAATCAGCCTTTCAGCGACTATTTCTTTCTTTTCGGCAAATGCACAAACCATTTCAAGGGACACTAGTATCAACGAGATAGCACCTATTGAAATAAAAGCACATTTCAACTCACAAGCCATGCTGGACCTAACGACTTCAGCCAAGGTTGTTTCCAAAAAATTGATAGAATCTCAATCCCCTAGCAGTTTCTTGAGCGCAATCAATACCACCAGCGGATTGAGAATGGAAGAAAGATCACCTGGAAGCTATCGACTTGCACTCCGCGGAAGCATGCTCCGCTCACCATTTGGAGTAAGGAATACCAAGATATATTTAGATGAAATACCTTTTACCGACGCTAGCGGCAACACCTATTTGAATATCCTTGATCCCGTGGGTATCAACAGTATCCAGATCATTAAAGGCCCAGACGGTTCCTTATATGGTCCTAATTCAGGTGGTGTTATCAGATTTATCCCTGAAGGTTTCGGACAGGTCAATAACGAAAAATACTTAATGCTTTCTGGAGGTTCCTTTGGTTTATTCCATGAGCAACTGCAGATTAACCATCAAGTCAATGAAAACTATAATTTTTCATTTGACCAAGCGTACTTGCGATCAGATGGCTATAGGCAACATACCGCAATGGACAAATTGTTTTTCCAGACTGCACATCAGTGGAAATACAATGCCCATGGTAAATTAAAGGGATTCGCACTTTATACCGACATGGGCTATCAAACCCCTGGTGCATTGACCCAACAGCAATATGATGAGGATCCAACACAGTTCAGGCCAGCTGGCGGGCCTTTCCAAAGCGCCAAAGATCAAAAAGCTGCTATTTACAACAAAACATTTATCGGAGGTATTACCAATGAATACCAGATAACAAATAGATTGAAAAATGTGGTTTCCTTATTTGGGAGTTATACCGACCTGGAGAATCCATTTATTACCAATTACGAATCCAGGATTGAGAAAAACCTAGGTTTTAGGACATACTTCTCCTACGAAAATATCGATAAGCAAGATTTCCAATGGGAAATGCAATTAGGAGGCGAAGGACAAAAAGGCTGGTACAATGTCAAGAACTACACAAATAACCTTGGAAAAATTGGTAACCTAACGGATGATGACAAGCTAGAAAACTTTCAACATTTCTATTTCTATAGATTCAAAACCAAACTTTACCAAAAACTTACAGCAGAGGCATCTATCGGCTTGAACTTTAACGATATAAACTTTAAGAAAACAGCCGCAGGCGAAGTCAATGTAAATGGAGAAATCAACTTTGACAAGAGCTGGATGCCTAGATTGGGATTATCCTATGCAGCGACAGATAACTTCGCTATCAGGGCATCCATTTCCAAAGGATACTCAACTCCTACCATTGCCGAAGTTAGGTCCTCAGACAATCAGATCAACCAAAACCTCAACACTGAAACCGGTGTAAACTATGAAGCTGGAATTCGTTTTGAAACCCATGACCGTAGATTTATTGCCGATCTTGCTGCCTATAACTACCAAATGAAAAATGGTATCATCAGACAATTGAACGATGCCGGAAATGAATTTTTCCAAAATGCAGGTAGAATTGACCAAAAGGGAATTGAAGCTCAGGTCCTGACTCAACTGGTTGCCAATGATCATTCAGCATTTTTAAATGGCTTGATCCTATCCAGCAACTTAACTTACCAGGATTATAAATTCAAGGAATATGTGATTGGAGAAAACAATTTCAATGGAAACAAAGTTACTTCCGTTCCGAATTGGATATGGGCAAATACACTTTCATTCAATTTCATTAAGGATATAGATTTAAACATCTTACATAATTTCACATCAAGTATTCCATTAAATGACGCCAATACAGTTTCAGCATCTAAATACCATGTATTGCAAGCCAAAATATCTTGGCTAACCCCTATCTCCAGCAGATACAAATTGCAGGTATTTACAGGTGCCGATAATATCCTGAACGAAAAATACAGCTTAGGAAATGACATAAATGCAATGGGTAACCGTTATTTTAATGCTGCACCTACTCGGAATTTCTATGCCGGAGTCAAGGTAATTTTGTAAGGTTTTTGCTTTTTCCAGATTCTTTCCAGAATCTATTGGCTTTATTGTAAACTGTTATAAGATGAAGATACTAATTATTGAAGACGAGAAAGAGCTATTGCTCACCATGGAAGAATTCCTTAAATCTGAAAACTTCCTAATTGAATCAGCAACAGATTACAATACAGCCCTAGAAAAAGCCATGAACTATCAATATGACTGCATTTTACTGGATATCATGCTCCCCGGAGGCAGTGGACTCGATATTTTGCGGGCACTTAAAGAGGAGCATAAAAAACAACCGGTGCTGATCCTTTCGGCAAAAGACTCTGTTGAGGACAAAGTCTTGGGATTAGAGATCGGGGCAGACGATTATCTCGCCAAACCCTTCCACCTTGCTGAATTGCTGGCTAGGGTGAAATCCATTATCCGCAGGAATTCCAATGAAGGTGAACAATGGGTAAAATATAAAAATGTTAGTCTTAACCCCGAGAGCAGAATTGTCCAGATCAATGAAAACCCCATCAACTTCAACCGTAAGGAGTTTGACCTGTTCCACTATTTCCTACTAAGACCGAACAGGTTACTGGAAAAAACAAGTTTAGTGGAGTCGGTTTGGGGAGACCATACCGATCAAGCGGACAATCTGGACTTTATCTATTCACAAATTAAAAACATCCGCAAGAAATTGAAAGATTCTTCAGCGGAAATGGATATTCAGGCAGTTTATGGGGTCGGGTATAAATTAGTATAATGTCGGTATCAATAAAATATTACACCAATAAGTTTCTGGCCATTGCCATCCTGATCATTATGGCAGTATGGGCATTGCTGTTCTATGCCTTCCTGATGGATGAGGTCTATGATAACATCGATGATGGCTTAAAGAACCAAAAGCTAGAAATTATCCGAGAAGCCTACAACAATCCCGATATTATCAATAATAACAAGGAATATGGGATAAACCAGTTCAAGATCTACCCGACCGAAGCCAAGGAAGATATTGACAAAAACCATTTTTCAAGGGAATTTATGTATATGCCCTATGATGATGAGGATGAACCATACAGAATCTTAAGAACGGGCTTCTACTCAAAAGATAGGATAGCCTATGGCCTGGACATCAGAACATCCACTGTCGAAGAGGATGATTACCTGATCAATCTCGCCATAGCGCTTGCAGTTTTATACCTTGTAATCGTTTTAAGCATATTGATCATCAATTATTTCGTGATGAGCAAGGGCTGGAAACCATTTCAAAATATTTTAAAAAACCTAAGCAACTACCGATTTGGTCATAGTAAAACCTTCGAATCCACCGTCACCAAGGTCAAGGAGTTTGAAGAGCTAAATACCCAGATCAAGCAAATGATAGACCGCAATGAAGGCCTATTCGAAGAACAAAAGCTGTTTTTGGAGAATGCATCCCATGAGCTCCAAACGCCTTTGGCCATTACTATCGGCAAATTAGACCTGCTCCTGCAAGAAGGTGACCTCCCTGAGGAAAAAACCATTAAGATTGCTGAAGCTAAACAGGCTCTTCACCGGATGGTGGCCCTGAATAAATCCTTGCTTATGCTTTCCAGGATCGAAAACAACCAATACAGCAGCAGCACTGAGGTCAATTTCAATGACCTGATCAAAAGGAAACTGGAAGAACTGGAGGATTTCATTCAATTCAAGGAACTAAAAGTCGATTTTATCCAGCATGATCAATTTATTGCTAATCTCAACTTTGACCTTGCCCACATCTTGATTTCCAACCTGCTTAGGAATGCCATAAAATACAATTATAAAGAAGGGTTTATCCGAATAACGGTAAACAAAAGAGAGATTGACTTTGCCAATAGCAGTGAAAATGGAGCCTTAAACCCACAGTATATCTTCAAACGCTTCCATAAAGGCAATCAGGATAGTCAATCCAATGGGCTAGGTCTATCGATCGTTCAAACGATCCTGGACAAATACCCTCATATCCAAATTGAATACGGATATGCCCAAGCAGAACAGCATTTTAAACTAAAAATTTGAAATAATTCAGAAATAATCCCCTTTTTCCCAATTCTTTCCAGATTTGACATAGAAATTTGATTAAACAAAAAATTAAACGACATGAAAAATCTAATAAAAACACTGATGTTATTGTTTATTGCTGGATCATCTTTCCAAGCAATGGCTCAGGAAAAAGTAATTGAAGTTGCAAACTTGCCTAAAACAGCGCAAAACTTCCTTCAAAAGCATTATGCAAATGATAAAGTTGCCTTGACAAAATCTGAAAAGGAAACATTATCTTCTATTGAATACAAGGTAGTGCTTGCAAGTGGAACTGAAGTAGAATTTGATAGCAAGGGTGAATGGACTGAAGTAGATGCAAATACTGTTGCAGTACCTCAAGACATCGTTCCTGCAAAAATTAAATCTTATGTTCAAAAAAGCTTCCCTGACAACAATATCGTACAGATCAAAAAAGAAAAAAAGGGATATGAAGTTGAATTAACCAACGGAATCGAAGTTAAATTCAACAAAAATGCTGACTTCATCAAGATTGATGACTAATTGAAATACACACACAATAATCTTAATAAAACTTTAAAATGAAAAAATTACTTCTAGCACTAACTGTTCTTCTATCATTCGCTACTTTAACGATGTCTTGTGATAAAGAGTCTGTAATTACTGAGGATCAGCTTCCACAAAGTGCAAATCAATTCTTAAACGAAAACTTCAAAGGCGTGAAAATCTTATCCGTAGTTGAAGAAAAAGAAGGGCTTTCTGGAAAAGAATTTGATGTACTCCTTGATAACGGAATAGAAATCAAATTCGACAAAAATGGTCAATGGTTAGATATCTATGCTAAAGCCGATACAGCAACATTACCAGATAATTTGATCCCTACAGCTATCAGAGACTATGTAAAACAAAACTATGCTAATGCTGGCATCAATAGCATTGAAAAAGAAAAACACGGCTACGATGTCGAACTTACAAACGGCTTAGATCTTGTATTCGACAAAGACGGTAAATTCGTTAGGATAGATCCGTAAAAGTAGTATTTAGTAGAAAGTATTTAGTATTTAGACAAAAAGGTCCTGTGGAACATCATAGGACCTTTCTTTATATCATTAATTAGTATTTAGTAGTAAGTATTTAGTATTAAGACGGTTTGTTACTGTAGAGAAAGAAACCAGCGGGGTGTGACATCTTTATAGAAATTGTATGTTTGAAATGGTCAACCCACAGAGTGGGTGAAATGTTTATAGAAAGGTAAATCGTCAAAAGGACAACCCCTAGCGGGGGGTGAAATATTTTTCTATAACCCTTTTGTGTCACCCTGAAGGCTCGGCCGAAGGGTCTCGGAACTAAGCAGGCTTGCCAAAAACAGTTTTCTCATCTTGCGATTCGAAATGACCCGCATCCCTAAAAAAATAAGAAATAGATTCTTCGTTTTACTCTGAATCCCTCTCAGGAGGCTTCCAATTCTGAACGATCAGTGAAGAATCTGTACGTGAATGCCTCAAAATGTTCTTGTCATTCTTGATCGAAGATCAAGGACCTGTTCGCCAATGAAATTAGGTTTGCATAGTTCCAAGATTCTTCCTGCGTCAGAATGACACCGTGGCGGAAACCGAAAATGTAGGAAAGCACGTATTACAAACCTATTATTTATTCAAAATATGAAGCGGGCGAATGCGATTCGCCCCTATGGAAATATGATTAAATATAGTCTTAGAAACTACGTTCAAACCATGATCTTGGTCCATCCTCTCATCCTCGGTGGGTGAGCGGAGTCGAACCCCAATCCTGGTTCAAATACCAAGTCCACCACAAGTCTAAATACTAAATACTAAATACTAAATACTATATACTTAAATACTATATACTTAAATACTATTCAGATAAATAACTAGTCTTCACGGTAATATTCGCGGTTTTCTTTCTTGAGGTCACGTTAAAGGCACCACCATAGGAATATTCTTCATTTTCGTTCTGACCGGTAATCTGAAAAATCCCTAAATCGGCTTTCACTAGAGAACCTAATGAGGATCCAGCTTCTTTAGCAATGTTTTCTGCCCTTACCTTTGCATTCTGGGAAGCTTCCGAGATCAACTTCAATTTCAGGTCTTCAAGACCCGAGAAATAGTAGTTAGGAGCATTGGAGGCCAACTCTACCCCTTGCGAGATCAAGGTGGAGATTTCACGCGAAGCGTTGGCAACCTTATCTAAATCTTTTGATTCAATGGAAACATTTTGCGAAAGGCTATATCCGGTAAAGGTATTGAAGCTATTTCCATTCTGATCGGTATGGTAGGTAAAGTCACGGGCAATATTAACGGCATTGAACAGAATCTCTTTTTCATTGATCCCTTGGCGAACCAAAAAATCCTTCACCAATTCACGATCTCGCTTCAATTGTTCGGAAGCTTCACTTAAATCCATGGATTTACGGCTGAACACTGCAGACCATTTCACGATATCAGACTCAAAATTAGTCATCGCATTACCGGTCACATTAATCGTATTGGAATTTCTGTACTTATACTTATAGGCATTACCAAAGATCATGGCAAACACAATGATGGATAGGCCGGCGATAATACTGATTATAATACCTGTGTTTTTCATATAAAGTGAATTAATGCGATTATACTAAAATTGTTATCTTTTAACCTAACCTAAGTTAACAAATTTTGGGTATTATTGAAATTCCAAACATCAATTTATATGAAACGTAAATTTGGCTTAATACTATTTGGTTTAAGTGCAATTTCACTAACTTATGCACAGAAAAAACCAATTGATCACACTGTTTATGATTCCTGGAATGTTATCAGTAAACCTGAGATCAGCAAATCTGGAAATCTGATTTATTATAGCATTACCCCACAAGAAGGTGATGCGACTTCCATTGTAAAAAATGCAAACAATCAACAACTGCTTCAAATCCCTAGAGGTGCAGACCTTAAGCTGACCAAGGATGAAAAACATTTGATTGGTTTAATCAAAGCTCCTTTTCAGGAAGTAAGGCAGGCAAAGATCAAGAAAAAGAAACCTGATGAAATGCCGAAGGACTCTCTTTTGGTCTTTAATATCGCTAAAAACCAGTCCAGCAAATTTGCACAGGTGAAATCCTATAAAATCGCTAAGGATGGAAATGACTTCGTTGCCTTCCTGCACGAAACCATCATCCCCAAAAGCTCGGACAGCAGTAAAACGAAATCTGCATCCAAAAAGGAAAAACCTACCCCTACCTTAACGGTCCTCAACTTAAATACGGCTGATACAAGCAATATCTTAAAAGCGGATAGTTACGAGTGGAGTGATGACGGGAAATTCTTGGTTTACTCCATTAAAGGTCCAGAAAAAGACTCCTTAAATGAATCCGGTCTATTTATTATGGACCTTGCCAACAAATCCAAAAAGAAAATAAGCTCAGGCAAAGGAACCTATAAGAACATTCAGTTTGATGATGCTACAAAGCAACTGAGCTTCTTAGCGGACAAGACTCCTGAAAAATCCCTATTAAAGGAATATAAGCTTTATTACTATACCGCAAACCAAGACTCCGCCGTGATATTGGCTGATAGAAATTCCAATGGGATTCCTCAAAACTGGTTTGTATCCGGTGATGGCTCCTTAACCTTTAGCAAATCTGGAAAAAGACTGTTTTTCGGATTGGCTCCAATTCCAAGGGTAAAGGACACCACTTTAGTGGAATTCGAGCATGCCAAAGTGGATATCTGGCACTGGCAAGATGATTACCTGCAACCTATGCAATTGGTTAACCTAAGAAGAGACCTATCCAGGAACTATACCGCCATGGTCAATCTGGCCTCCAATAGAAATGTGATTCCATTATCTGATGAAACATTCAATAGAATCTCCTTGACCGGCGATGCTGACAACGAATGGGCGATGGCGACTTCCGACAAGGAATACAGAATAGAAACCCAATGGGAAGGTGGCATGCGTTCTGATATCTACGCTATATCAACCCTGACAGGTAAAAATAAATTGGTCACAAAATCCAACTCTGGATATGCTGCATTAGCACCAAACGGCGATTATGTCGTTTATTTCAACCGTAGCAATGGTAATTGGTACAGCTTCCATATCGCATCTGAAAGCACGAAACAACTGAATGAAGGCTTGCAAGTCAGCTTTGTGGATGAAGAAAATGATGTCCCTGCCGCTCCAGGACCCTATGGAATCGCTGGATGGTCAAAGGATGGCAAATACATCTATATCAATGACCGATATGATATCTGGAAATTAAGCCTTGATGGAAAAAACAAAACCAACCTAACCAACGGCCTTGGAAGACAAAACCAAATGGTCTATCGTATGGAAAACCTATATAGGAACGATGACCCAAGGATCAATTACAACCAGATCGATGAGTCAAAGACTGTTTTCTTAAATGGTTTCAATAAAATCGACAAAAATCAAGGTCTCTATAAATTAGGAAAAAAAGAAATCAGCAAACTATGGTCAGGTCCGCATACTTATAGAATGCTTAATGCGGATGAAAAATTGAACAAGCTTATCTATACAAAAGAGGATTACCAGCATTCACCGGATCTATATCTATTAGCGAATTTCAAAAACGAAACCAGACTATCCGATATTAACCCTCAACAGGCGAATTACAATTGGGGAACGGCTGAATTGGTACATTGGACTACACCAAAAGGCTATAAATCGGAAGGTATTCTCTATAAGCCTGAAGATTTCGATCCGAATAAGAAATATCCGATTATTGCTTATTTCTACGAAACGCTATCAGATGGGCTATATGGCTACCAAGCGCCGGCTCCTACTCCATCCCGTTTGAATATCCCTTATTTCGTAAGTAACGGTTATTTGGTCTTCGCACCGGACATCCGTTATGAAACTGGCTATCCAGGAAGATCAGCTGAAGAGTTTATTAATTCAGGTATGCATCATTTGGCTAGAAACAACAATTGGGTGGACTCCACTAAAATGGGAATCCAAGGACAGAGCTGGGGTGGTTATCAAGTTGCCCACCTGATTACCCGTACCGATATGTATGCCGCAGCATGGGCTGGTGCTCCCGTTGTCAACATGACCTCGGCCTACGGTGGAATCCGTTGGGGAACGGGAATGTCCAGACAGTTCCAATATGAGAATACACAAAGCCGTATCGGAAAGCCGCTTTGGGAAGCTAGAGATCTATATATAGAGAACTCGCCACTGTTCTTTATGGACAAGGTCAACACACCTGTGGCGATCATGCACAACGACAATGACGGAGCTGTGCCTTGGTACCAAGGGATTGAATTCTTTACTGCATTGAGAAGATTGAATAAACCAGTTTGGTTATTGAACTATAACGGTGATGACCACAATCTAATCCAAAGACAGAACCGAAAAGACATTCAAATTCGCGAAGCTCAATTCTTTGATCACTTCCTAAAAGGAAAACCAGCAGCAAATTGGATCAAAAAAGGAGTCAAAGCAACAGAAAAAGGTATAGATTGGGGCCTTGAAGTCAACTAATTTTACAATAGAAACTCAAAACAGGCGGTAATTCTTGGGAATTACCGCCTGTTTTTGTTAAAAAACACTAAAAACCATACTTTTTTACATTTTTTTTCAAAAATTTTATCCAAGTAAAATGTTTTTACTATACTTTTGATAAAAATTTAGAAGAAAAAATCAGTAATCAACAAAAACTTAAGTATATCTAATATTAACAGCATGTTAAACTCCAGACTAGCCGCAGTTGAAACTGCCTCAAAGCACATGTTCAATGAAACAACTGAGGTAAATTCAGAACGCGCAATTCACATTTTCAATAAAAATGTGTTCAGCATCTCTAAAATGAGAGATTACCTTTCAAAGTCTACTTTTAGCGAATTAAAATCATCTATCGACGAAGGAAAACAGATCAGCAGAGAATTAGCAGATTACATCGCGCAAGCCATGAAAACTTGGGCCCTAGAAAATGGTGCTTCGCACTATACCCACTGGTTTCAACCTTTGACTGGATCAACAGCTGAAAAACACGATGCTTTTTTTGAACCGGACACGGATGGAAGCGCAATCGAGAAATTCAACGCGGATGCATTGGTACAACAAGAACCAGATGCTTCTTCTTTCCCGAACGGCGGTATCCGTAATACTTTCGAAGCTAGAGGTTATACTGCTTGGGACCCTTCATCCCCTGCCTTTATCTTTGAAACTGGTGCTGGCAAAACCTTATGTATCCCTACCGTATTCGTTTCTTACACAGGCGAATCCCTAGATTACAAAGCACCTTTATTAAAAGCTATCGCTTCTATTGACAAAGCTGCAACTGATGTTGCTCAATATTTTGATAAAGCCGTTACCAAAGTAAATGCTTCTTTGGGTATCGAACAAGAATATTTCTTGGTTGACCTTGCCTTATATAATGCTCGTCCTGACCTACAATTGACAGGAAGAACCCTATTCGGACACATGTCAGCTAAAGGACAACAATTAGAGGATCATTACTTCGGTGCGATCCCTGAGCGTGTATTAGCTTACATGGTGGACCTTGAAAACGAAGCCCTGAAATTAGGTATCCCTTTGAAAACTCGTCACAACGAGGTTGCCCCTTCTCAATTTGAATGTGCTCCTATGTTTGAAGAGATCAACTTGGCTATCGACCATAACCAATTGTTGATGAACGTAATGGAACAAGTTGCCATTCGTCACAACTTTAAGGTTTT
This sequence comes from Sphingobacterium sp. LZ7M1, assembly GCF_024296865.1. GTDB lineage: Bacteria > Bacteroidota > Bacteroidia > Sphingobacteriales > Sphingobacteriaceae > Sphingobacterium. Next base: position 2,712,867 of record NZ_CP101134.1, read on the forward strand.
ATTACATGAAAAACCGTATAGCGGTGTAAACGGATCCGGAAAACACAATAACTGGTCCTTGATCACCAATACAGGTGTGAACCTGCTTTCGCCAGGAAAAACTCCTAAAAACAACCTGATGTTCTTGACGTTCTTTGTCAACACCATCAAAGCTGTTTATGAGCATGCCGACCTACTGAGAGCATCTATCGCAAGTCACTCCAATGACCACCGCCTAGGTGCCAACGAAGCTCCTCCAGCGATTATCTCTATCTTCTTAGGTTCTCAATTGGATGAAATCCTAGAAGAAGTTGAATCTGCTCGCGTTGCCAAAAAAGTTAAGGCTGATGCAAACCTATGGCACGGTATTCCAAAAATCCCTGATCTGAAATTGGATAACACCGACCGAAACCGTACTTCTCCTTTTGCTTTCACCGGCAATAAATTCGAGTTCCGCGCTGTTGGATCTTCTGCAAACTCAGCATTGCCAATGACCATTTTGAATGCAATCGTTGCTACGCAATTGATTGAATTCAAAAATGAAGTCGACAAACAGATCAAAAAAGGAATCAAGAAAGACCTTGCGATCCTAAACGTTGTCCGTAAATACATCAAAGATTCAAAAGCAATCCGTTTCGAAGGAAATGGCTATAGCGAAGAATGGGAAATTGAAGCGGCTGGCAGAGGACTTTCTAACATCAAGTCTACACCAAAAGCCCTTGATGTCTATGTAAAACCAGAGTCTCTAGAGCTTTTCGAAACCCTAGGAATCTTCTCAAGACGTGAATCTGAAGCTAGACATGAGATCTTATTGGAGAACTTCTTCAAAAAACTTCAAATCGAAGCTCGTGTGATTGGTGATGTCGTAACTAGTCAGATTGCACCTGCATGTTTGATCTATCAAAACCAATTGATTGAAAACGTAAGAGGCCTTAAGGACTTAGGTCTGAGCAAAGAGGCTTACAGTTCACAGCTAAACTATGTGGAGCGTATCTCCAAGCACGTGAACATTATCCTTGAACAGGCAGAGGAAATGCGTCAAGCCCGTAAAAAAGCAAACACCATCGACGACATGCGTGAAAAAGCGATCGCTTACGACGAGGTTGTAAAACCGTTCTTCGACGAAATCCGCTACCATGTCAACAAACTTGAAAAAATCGTTGATGACGCTAAATGGCCTTTGCCAAAATTACGCGAATTGCTTTTCATCCACTAAGCATTAACTAAACAAGAAACAATAACCATTAAGGGGTAATCTGAAAAGATTGCCCCTTTTTTGCTGGGGAGTAGAGGGAACAAAACGCAGTTTTTAGATACTTTCGTTGGGGTTTATTGGATACGCTTTTGAACCAGGATGGAAAGGATGAGAGGATGGGCCAAGAACTGGTTTTGAACCAGGATTAAAAGGATGAGAGGATGGGCCATGATTATGTCCTGCCCACCATTGAAAAGGCGGCAAATACCATAGGGGCATATTTTGAAAGAAAACATTGCGGATTATATTGGCGTACAGGTCCTTTACCTTCGGTAAAGAATGACAGGCAATTTTTATAGTGAACCGTACAGATTCCTCACTAATCGTTCAGAATTGGAAATGGGTTGGGGAGAGATTCAGAGCGCAGCGAAGAATCTATTGTTGTATTTTTTTTAGAATCGTTGTCATCGTGAGCACAGCGAACGAACTATTTTATTTCTTCAAGACAAATTGCAGAAAAATATTTCACCCCTGCTAGGGGTTGGTCTGCTTATTGGCCAAATCTTCTATAAAGATATCACCCCTTCCAAGGGTTTCACAAAACAAACATCCATTCTTCCGGAGGAAGTCCTTTAGCAACCGGCTCATTTCCAATGGCGGAAAAATGGAAAGAATGCCGTTGCCGAGTGCGATGGGATTGGCCTTGGAATGCTTTTTCATGATCATCCCATCAAAAGGGGTGATCTTGCAAAAGATATTCCCGACATCAAGGCATTCTATCCATGTGTAGTGGATGGTGCGAAAAGCCATCTTAAATGGGCCGAAGCGGTTTGGTTACTTTTCCGCGAAAAAGTAACAGAGTTCTTGGCACAGCCGGTGGGTGAGCCTGTCGAACCTCCATCCCGTACCCTGAGCGGCGTCAAAGGGCATCCTGGCACAAAAAAAGAGGGGATTTTCCCTTTCCCCTCAATTGATGCTATTCTTTAATAAAATAACAAACTAACTCCTCAAATATCCCGCTTTTAGCCTTGTTATTTTTATACATATTACGGTATTAGCTACCACAATTACGGTAGTTACTTTTTCTAATCGCTGATATTTTCTTTAATAAAAATCTTCTTGATCAGTCCAACATCCAAGGCATTCATATCTACCAGTTTCAAATCCTTGATCATCTTTAAGGTCGACGATTTATAATGTTGGAAATGTTTGGACTTGATATGGTCCTCATACGCTTTTTGATCCCTATAGATCTCCAAGATCCTGATTTTATGTTTCTCGGCTTGGATCTCCATGGGAAAGATCGATATGACACCCTCCTCCTTCTCTACAGACTCTCTGGCTCCATGCAGAACAATCTCCTTATATTCTTCCCAATATTCTGGAATTACATCAATTTCTGCTATCCTGATCAAGTGAATTTGCTTTTTTTCGCCAAAACCCCCAGATTTTTCTTGAGAAAACAGATTTCCAAAGCTAAAAAGCATTAAAAAAACCAAAAAACTCATCAAATACTCTTTCATTTCCATAGCATAACTGATTTTTTACTAATAATAACGCAAAAGCAGTAAAATTGTTGAGCCAGCAATTCTTAATTATTGATCTGACTTGCCTGCTGACCAACTGCCCTTTCGCCTACAATCTTGATCTTATCCAATGCGGCGGTCAAATCCTTTAATTCTGCCGGATCAAATTGATAATCCCGAGAATCCATGTTTTCTTTCAGGTGTGCCAGTTTAGTGGTTCCCGGAATGGGAACTATAAAAGGTTTGTGGGCCAATAGCCATGCCAATGCTACCTGAGCTACGGTCAACCCTCTATGGTCACCAAAATCCTTAAGCACATCGATCAAAGGCCAATTGGCAATAATGGCATCCTTTTGATAACGAGGCAAGGCTGGTCGGTTATCATTGTCAGAATTATATTTCGTCCGTTCATTGATATAACCCGTTATCAATCCTCTGCTCAATGGACTGTAAGGAACAAAACCTATCCCCAATTCCTCACAAACAGGTATCACTGTGGTTTCAGGTTGGCGGGTAACCAAGGAATACTCACTTTGCAAGGCCGTAACCTGTTGCACAGCATGGGCTTTCCTGATATTTTCAGCACTCGCTTCACTCAAGCCAAAGTTCCTGACTTTCCCTGCCTGGATCAATTCCTTTACAGTTCCGGCAACATCTTCCATCGGAACATTTGGATCAACTCGATGTTGATATAACAAATCTATATAATCTGTCTTCAAGCGTTTTAAGGATTGATCCACCATCTTCTTGATCGTTTCCGGTCTGCTGTCCAAACCTTTGGCCGGAACTCCGTCCACAAAGCCAAACTTGGTTGCTATCAATATATCCTTACGAATAGGCTGTAAGGCCTCTCCTACTAATTCTTCATTGATCCGCGGACCATAAGCTTCGGCGGTATCGAAGAAATTTAAGCCTAATTCTGCTGCTTTTCTAATCAGGTTTATGCTCATCTGACGGTCAGGAACAAAACTGCGGTGAAAACTCATGCCCATACAGCCTAAGCCAAATGCGGACACCGCTAATTGATGTTTTCCAGATCCTAACAGCCTCTTTCCTGTTTCCTGAAAATTGAGGCTACTGTCTTTATTTATTTCCATGGTTGAACTAGCAAATAAAACATTGGAGCTGATCAGTCCCAATCCTGCTAATGCTCCATTCTTTAAAAATTCTCTACGATTGTTTGTCCTCATATTCTCTGATGGTTTAATGTATTCCAAAGGTCTGTAGAATAAACAATTAAAAGCTTATATGGATTACAGGATTAACTACCAATTTTACTTTTGACTTTCATTATACCGAAAATCTCAAATTATACTTGGTTTAGCCGACATAAAACATCAATTTTATAATAATTGGCTTACCTGCCAAATGAGAACATTAAATGTAATCACAAATGAAACTACATAGCATAGATACTGGATTTTTCAAATTAGATGGCGGTGCCATGTTTGGCGTTGTACCAAAAAGCCTCTGGCAGAGAACGAATCCAGCTGACGAAAACAACTTATGTACCTGGGCAAACCGTTTGATGCTTATTGAGGATGGCAAGCGATTGACGCTGGTCGATACTGGGATCGGCGACAAGCAGGATGAAAAATTCTTTAGCCACCTCCATATGCATGGCGACGATACGTTGGATAAGTCTTTAGCTAAACTTGGTTTCCACCGTGATGACATTAGCGATGTAATATTGACCCATTTGCATTTTGACCATTGTGGTGATGCCATTAAAAGAGAAGGTGAAAAACTATTGCCAGCATTCAAAAATGCAAGATATTGGTCCAATAAGGATCATTGGGAGTGGGCAGTTAATCCTAATCCAAGGGAGAAAGCGTCTTTTTTGAAGGAGAACATTATGCCAATCCAAGAAAGTGGGCAACTGAACTTTATCGATATCGAAAGTCCTCAATACGACACTGAGATCCATATGCGCTTTGCCTATGGCCATACCGAGGCCATGATGCTTCCGCAGATCCAATATAAAGGAAAAACCATTCTCTACATGGCGGACTTACTGCCTTCTGTAGGACATATTCCAATTGCCTATGTCATGGGCTATGATGTGAGACCACTGGTAACCATGCAGGAAAGACAAGATTACTGGAAAGAGATCGTTGATAATGAATATATCATGTTCTTCGAGCATGACTCCGTAAATGAGTGCGCAACCTTGCAGTACACCGAAAAAGGAATTAGACTGAAAGACACTTTTAAATTAAGCGAAATCTAAGCTATTCATGTCCGTAGATATCAAGAAAAGATTCGACCGTATTGTTGAGATATTGATTCAATTGCAATCCAAAAGGGTTGTGAAGGCGCAGGAATTGGCCGATCGCTTTGATGTCAGCCTTCGTACCATTTATAGGGACATTAAAAGCCTGGAGCAGGCAGGTGTTCCATTGATTGGTGAAGCTGGAATGGGCTACAGCATTATGGACGGTTACCGACTTCCGCCGGTTTCATTCAGTAAGGAAGAAGCCCTTTGCTTTGTCGCTACGGAAAAGTTGGCCGAGAAATACCTTGATCAAGCAGGTTTCTCGCTTTACTCTTCCGCATTGATGAAAATCAAGGCCATCTTAAAGAGCAATGACCAAGACCTAGTGACGAATATGCAGGAACAGATCATCATGCGCAAACAGCATGTACCTATCTTCCCTGAAAAGGTTCCGCATGTATTGAGTACCGCCATTGAAGCTATTGCCAATAAAACCCAGATCCAAATTGAATACCAAGGCATCAAGGATGACGAAGCCATCCTAAGGATTATCGAACCTATTGGCATTGTCCACGAGATAGGGTTTTGGTATATCGTTGCCTATTGCCTGCAACGTATGGACTTCAGGCAGTTCCGGAGCGATCGGATTGCACAGGTCACAGCGCTAGAAAACAAGTTCAGCAAAAGGCATATCAGCATTGATGAATACATGTCGAACCAGAAATCCCCCGAGCTACCCAAGATCAAATCCAAGGTTCTGGTTAGCCGTGACTTCGCTCCTTTTATGCGCTGGCAAAGAAACACTTATGGATTTGTATCTGAAGCTAAGGTTGGGGATAAAATAGAAATGGTTTTTGAAAGCCGAGACATCGAACATGAGTTCCCGAGATGGCTCATGATGTTTGGCGACAAGATAGAAATAAAAGAGCCTGAAGAGCTTAAGCACAGCTTTAATAAACTCTTTCAGGCTATACAAAACAACATAAAATAGTATTTCTTTTTAAGCGCCTTGGTAAGGATGTTTCCAAGGTGCCCTATATTCTCTTTTCAATCTCTTTGTAGCTTCTTCATCTCCTACACAGACTTTCTTCTCCGGATCATAGACCAATGGACGATTTAATTCCATGGACAGGTTTGCCAGAATACAGGATGCTGTAGAGATATGTCCCTGAAGCACATCTGCAACCGGTAATGTATTTTTATCGATGGCAGAAAGCAGGTTCCGCATCTGACCTCTTGTCGCTGGTGCTGCATTGAGCTCAATCCGAGGTTCCTTCAGGTCCTCAGGGTATTGCTCTCTTTCATAGACCACATCACGCACGACCTTCTCCCCTTTTTCCGGAATAAACTCCCATTTCATGGTACTTCCTTTCAATGTTCCCTTATCGCCATAGATTACAAATGCCCATGGGTATTCAGGATCTGCCGGCGTACCCCAGGTGCGATGGGTCCACACGCAATTCAGGTCATCGTATTCAAAAATAGCGGTCTGCGTATCGGCGATATTGGATTTCGCTTCTTTCTGCACATAGATCCCTCCTGTTGCCAATATCTTTTTGGGCCAGCCCAAACCTAACATCCAACGAACCGTATCGAACATATGCACACACATATCGCCCGTTATCCCATTTCCGTACTCCATAAATGCGCGCCACCAACCACCATGCGGAAGCCCATCGTAAGGCCGCAATGGCGCAGGACCTGTCCACATTTCATAATCCAAGAAATCTGGAACCGGTTCTTCTGGCGGATTGGCATTGCTCTTCATATGGTAATAACAGCACATTTCCACATGCGAAATTTTACCCAACAATCCTCTCTCCACTATATTTTCCTTGGCATCGATCATATGCGGCGTACTTCTACGCTGCGTACCGATCTGAACCTTTCTATTATGCTTTCTTGCCGCTGCAACTACCGCTTCCCCCTCCATAACATCCACACTGATGGGCTTTTGCAGATACACATGTGCTCCCGATTCAATGGCAGCAATTCCGATCAGGGCATGCCAATGGTCTGGCGTACCGACCAACACCAGATCCAGCTTGTTTTCTGCCAATAGCTTTCTATAATCCGAATACTTCTTGGGTACCTTTTTGGATTTCTGCTTTTGGGAAATCAGCTTTGCGGCTTCCTCCAGGTGCTTTTTGTCCACATCACAAACCGCAACCACCTCTACATCACTTACCTGTAGCAACCTGAACAGGTCACTTTTACCATACCATCCGGCACCAATCAAGGCTACCGTTCTAGCTTTTAATATCTCCGCTGCAAAGCCCGCCTGCTGCAAGGCAGCAATGGACAGTAAGGCACCAGTTCCAAAAATAAATTGCCTACGATTGAGGTTTATGTTTCCCATAAGGATAGAGGTTTTAAGGTTTATAGCTTTTAAGATAGGCAAAAATTAAATATTAGACAATAGATGTGAGATGTGAGATTTGAGATTTGAGACATTTCTGGCTTGGGAGGACTGGTGTTTTTTTGAACCAGGATTGAATGGATGAGTGGATGGACCAAGAACTGGGAACGAACTAGAATGTCCTTCGACGCCACTCAGGAAACGGGATTGGAGGATAGACCAAGATCAATTCTGATTGACGAGCGGCATCTTGGCTTTGCTTGATATCTCTCGAGACTCGGCACAGGATTATTAAACCAAAATCATTGGTGATATGCCTTTCGGTTATTAATTTATCACGCTTGGTAGGGACGAATCGCATTCGCCCGCTTCATATTTGGAACATTTAATAGGATTGTATGGCGTACTTTCCTGCACCTTCGGTTTCCGCCACGATGTCATTCTGACGAAGGAAGAATCTCGGAATTTTACAGACTTAATCAATTACCGAAGGCATTGGCGTACAGATTCTTCACTGATCGTTCAGAATCAAAATACGCTATAGAGGGATTCAGAGTGAAACGAAGAATCTATTGTTTTTATTTTTTTGAGATGGTTGTCATTACGAATCGTAAGATGAGTAAACTATTTCAAATAAAGAATGGATAGGTCCGAGACCCTTCGGGGAAAGCCCTCAGGGTGACACAAAAGATTTATTGAAAAACATTTCACCCCCGCTGGGGGTTTTCAAAACAAACTCCATCCTTCCAAAGGAAGTCCTTTAGCAACCGGCTCATTTCCAATGGCGGAAAAATGGAAAGAATGCCGTTGCCCTGCGCGATGGGATTGCTAAAATAATTGAACCCTTCTAGGGTTCTTTTTATTACAGGAATTCCGCATTGATAATGAGTTAAGGAACATTTCCCTTCCGAAGGAAGCCCTTTAGCCCCGGCTCATTTCCAATGGCGGAAAAATGGAAAGGATGCCGTTGCCCTGTGGGATGGGATTGGCCTTGGAATGCTTTCAAAAAATTCTCCATCAAAAGGGAGAATTTTGAAGGAAGATATTCCCGACAACAAGGCATTCTTGTCCATGTGCGGATGACCGTGCGAAAAGCCATCTTAAATGAGCCGAAGCCTTTTGGTTACTTTTGGGCTTCAAAAGTAACGAAGAAAAATTGGTATCCGTGAGCTCCTTCGTCGGTTTGGTTACTTTTGCGCATCAAAAGTAACGAAGAAAATTATTTGAAATTCAACTTGTCAATGGTTCGAAAGAAAGATCTCGGAAATTTACGGACTTAATCAATTACGGATGGCATTGGCGTACAGGTCCTCAATCTTCGATTGAGTATGACAAGGTCATAAGGTGGAGATCCGTACAGATTCCTCACTGATCGTTCAGAATAAAAATGCAAATGAGGTATTCAAACAATTCGATAAGGCCAATATTACTTAATGGGGAATCACCCTCATAATCCCCCACAAGTAACATTAATTCAATTTACTAAACGAGAATCTTAGGTTTCAGTAAAAATTACTGGTTGATTATTCGTTTATGTCCTAACGCGCTAACTCGTTATTGTATAAACATACAGGACAAACAAAAATAATAAAAACTTACTAATGTTGTATTTTATTGATTTTCATAGGTATAAAGCAGTGCTATAGGTAATATTTTACCGTTTATATCACAAAAATAACATAGAATATCATACAAATAAAATTAATAAGTATATACATATTAAATAAAAGTATATTCAACTGATAATCAGGGACAAAAAAATTAATAACTAATGTCACATGGAATAAAAAATGATTTGATGGGATGGTTTGAACCAGGATTGTGGTCAAATATAGCCTATATCGCCACGTTTTACCAATGATCTTGGTCTATCCTCACATCCCGAACATCCTGGTTCAAAACCCGATCTATGCAATCCCCTAGAAACATGTCGCCCTCCTTTTTCCCTATCAGGTAACAGAAATTAAACATCCCTTCCCCCTATTATTAATCAATAATTTAATACATTTGGCACGATCGATTTAAAACCTCGTGTTTTCCTAAACTCAACCGATGAAATACGTACTGTCATTAATCTTACTCTTCCATATAAGCTTTGCATTCTGTCAAGATGAGCGTAAGCCTGTTGTATCTTTTGAAGATGCCTACAAACGGGATTACCAAGCCACCAAAATCTCGGAACATCAACCTAAGGTCGATGGAAAACTGGATGAAGACCTCTGGCAGAACCAAGGGGTCTGGTCGGAGAAATTTTCCCAGGTTATCCCCTTTGAACGGGCACATACCGGCTCGTGGACCAAAATGAAGATCTTTTACGATGACAAGAACATCTATGTTGGGGTTTATTGCAAGGACATCCACCCTGAGACCATGAACGCCTTTATCGGAAACCGGGACGACAACAGCAATGGCGACCTGATCAGTATTGCCTTCGACCCTTACCACGATTACCGCGCTGCCGTGGAATTCAATATCAACCTTGGTGGTAATAAAACAGACCTTACGGTAACCGACAAACTATCGGTCAACCTTTCCTGGAATGCCGTATGGGAAGGCCGTACCCATCAAGACCTGGCCGATTCCAGCTGGACCGCGGAACTGAGAATCCCATTCAACCAGATCCGATACAACCAAAAGAACGACGACATTATCTGGGGACTGCATGTCCGCCGGATAATCCGCCGAAATAACGAGGTACAGAACTGGTCCATGATCCCGATCAAGAACAATGGGCATGTGTTCTCCTTCGGAACCATGCATGGCATGCAGGACCTACCAAAACCTAAAGGGATTGAGTTCTTGCCCTATGTGATGAACAAAATGATCCGCGAACCAAAGATCGCCAACAGTCCCTATCAAGATGGTAACCGCTGGAAACCAAATGCGGGTCTGGATGCTAAATTCGCCATTTCAGATTATACCATGGACCTTTCCATCAATCCTGACTATGGTCAGGTCGAACTGGATCCTTCTGTCATGAACCTAACTGCCTACGAGGTATTTTATGAAGAAAAAAGACCCTTCTTTTTGGAAGGAAAGCATATTTTGGAATTTGACAACAATGAAGGCGGAATGATGTTCTATTCCCGCCGGATCGGTTCCAGATCTCGATATCAATACCCATTGGTAGACAATCAGCAGATCTTTGCCAGCAGCACCGATTTCGTGCCCATCCTTGGTGCCATGAAACTTACCGGAACAAACCGCAAAGGTCTTACCATAGGGATCTTGGAAAGTATAACCGCCAAGACTTCCCAAAAGGTGACCCAGCTCGGTTCTGCTGAGGAACGGATACAAACCGAACCATTGACCAACTATACCGTAGCCAGGGTGCAGAAAAACTGGGACGGAAATACCCTTTTGGGCGGTATGATCACTTCGGTAAACCGCAAGATGGATGCTCCGCATCTAGAGGAGTTCCTGGTTAAAGACGCTTTTACCGCTGGAGTTGACTTTACCAAGTATTTCTCCAATCGCCTCTATTATGTGGAAACCAAAGCCATGTACAGTACGCTTTCGGGAACGAAAGATGCCTTAATGGCCACCAAGACCAATGCCACGCACTTCTTCCAACGAAAATCGGGAGCAGAATACCTCAACATGAATCCAGACGCCACTTCTCTTAGTGGAACCGGCGGATACATCAAGGCCGGGAAAAAGGGAAATGCCCAATGGAACTATGCGGAAACCTTTAGCTGGTCCTCCCCTGGTTTCGATTTAAATGAGGTCGGTTACCTTAAACAAACCGACTATAAACTGAACGAATCGGAACTTGCTTTCCGCAAGACCGATCCATGGGGACCTTTCCGCGCTGCTGGTATCACCTTGACCCAAAGGAACGTTTGGAACTATGGTGGCAAGGCCATGGACAACAACCTTGCAGTCCGCTTTAGAAGCTTGACCATCAAGCGAAGAATAGAAATGGACCTAAAGGAAGCCTTTAGCTGGAACTCAGTTGACAGCCGCATGCTCCGCGGTGGTTATGACCTTCGCTATAACCCGAACTTTACGAGTACTTTCTCCATGAACTCCGACCGTGCAAAACGTATTTTCATCAAGGTTGACTACGACGGCAAGCATTTCCTGGACGGAGAAACAAGATACAATGAAATCAGACCGTCCCTGACTTTCCGCTTAGGAAACCATATACATTTGGTTACGCAATTCAACTATGCCTGGAACAAGGATAACTTGCAATATGTAAGCAGCAGTGAGCTCCCTAGCATCAATGCTGATGAAGTGACCTATGTGATGGGAAGGATGCGGCAGGAGACCTATGGATTTACCTTTAGGCTGCAGGGCAACATCACCCCTGACCTTTCCATTCAATATTATGGCTCACCGTTTACATCGACAGCGCAATACGATCGATTTAAGTACGCCACAAATACCCTTTCCAGAACCTATTCTGAGCGATTCCAAGAATTCAGTCCGGAGCAGATCAGCTATGCAGATGGTATGTACAGTGTAGGCACCGGTGCACAAGCAGGAAGCTTCAAGGATCCAAATTTCAGTTTCAATGAATTCCGTTCCAATTTGGTAGCACGCTGGGAATACCTGCCCGGTTCTACCCTTTACCTCGTTTGGGAGCATAACAGATCCGGCAGGATGCCAGTTTACCAACCCGGTTGGGGCAGCAACCTCGATAACATCTGGCGAATTGCTCCGACGAATACATTTATGCTGAAGCTGAACTATTGGATCGGCTGGTAGGAACAACTGCATGATCATCGAGCGGCGTCGAGATGACCTCTACCGTATTCCGAAGAATCATCGAGCGGCACCTCGGCTTCGCTAACCTACGAGACCAGGAAACAGGATCATTGCCAGAATTTCATTCTGCAAAAATTATCACATTTTGCAAGGTCGATTTGCATTCTCCCGCCCATGCATTTGAACCAGGATTAATGGGATGGGAGGATAGACCATGATCTGGTAAGGAACCAGGATGCCCTTCGACGCCGCTCAGGGTACAGGATGAGAGGATGGGCCAAGATCAATGGTCGAGCGGCATCTCGGCTTCGATCGATGATCGCCGAAAAGCCTACCAATCCCATTGTTACTTTTGGATCGCAAATTAACCACCCCGCTTCCGTCAGAAGAGAAATGTTCCTTAACTCACTTACAATGCAGAATTCTTGCAAAAAAGAACCCTAGAAGGGTTCAATTATTTTAGCAATCCCATCGCACAGGGCATCGGCATTCTTTCCATTTTTCCGCCATTGGAAATGAGCATCCGAGCTCTTTTTAAGCCCCCTTTCTTCAGAAAATTAAACTACTGAGTTATTGTTGTAAAATGAATGTAATTAAAAAAATAAATTAATTACGGAAAACCGTAAAACCCTTTGATTCATCCTTTATATTTTTACATAATTATTAACTAACTTCATTTTTTGAGAAATCAAACGATCAAAATTGAAAACTATCATTAATTATTAGGTGTGAAATTATGAAAATACTTGATACTATACCTATTCTTTGGTTTTCATTAAGAAATGAGATCAAATTAATTATTAAGAAATTCAAGTGTTTATTCCAAAACACAAAATTCCACTTAGAATACTTTGACTTTGAATACATTAATTCAAAGGGAATAATGGTAATCCATTACAAGACAAGGGGGTTATTTTATATAAAAATTCAAAATTTAAAAATATACAAAGGCAAAGGTCGAATTGTCTTAAACCTTGAAAATCTAGATGTTTCAAAAGGATTACAAATTATTTTCTTCGGTCATAGAAAAAAACATACAGAAATTATTGAAGTCATAGATGTTATTAATAGTCAATATAATACATTTCGGCCCAAATTTCTACCAAATATTTATGACCTACAAAAATTCAAAATTAAAAATACAGGAAATTTCCAAAAGTATTCTTTACATAATACTTCAACAATAAATCAAACCCCTAAGTATAAAATAAGATAATTTTTATGGATTCACAATTTTACAACACCAGAAAACCTGGAAAGTTTATTAAATTTTTATGGGCCTCTGCTGGAGGTGATCAATTCATACTAGAACGATCAACCTATAGTGATCAGGTGAAATATGCTTGTTTGGGAGGAATAGTCTTCGCTACTGGATTAATGGCAGGACTTTCTGGAGGATATGCATTTTATACAATCTTTGAACCGAGAGGAAATGTTTTAACAAATCCAATTCATTTGCCAACTATCTTATTAGCAATTGTTTTTGGATTAATATGGGGTTTAATGATTTTTAATTTAGACCGCTTTATAGTAGCCGCCACAGGAAAAGGTGATGGTACAGAAAAAATAACCTGGGACGAAATCAAAGGAGCCTTACCTCGAATAATAATGGGAATGATAATCGCAATCAGCATTTCTAAACCAGTGGAGATAAGAATGTTTAAGACAGAAATTGACACTGAATTAAGAAAAATCCAAATTCAGAAACAAACGGAATATGCGGCGGAAGTGGACAAGACTTTTGCAGAAAGAGAAAAAAACTTAGACCTTGATTTCCAAAAACTAAACAAAGAACAAGCTGCTTTAATCCAAAAAATAAATGAATACGACGATAGGTTCCAAAGTGAAATGACTGAAGGTCAAGGAGGACGAGGTAAAGGTGAAGGACCTGTAGCCTTAGCATTAAGACGAGAAAGGGAAAATGCAGAAAATCAATTACTCCGTTTCAATGAACTAAACGCTGCAGAATTTAAGGTACTTCAAGAAAGAAAAGAGGATTTAAGAAAAAAGAAAGAAGAAGAGCGACAAAACAATGAAAAAGCTGCCAACGGATTAGATGGATTGTTGGAAAGGATAAAAATTGCCCATCAAGTAGCTGGATTTTCAATTACATTGTTTATTACGTTACTTTTTATGGCAATTGAACTTACTCCTATTTTCTTCAAATTAATGTTAACCAAAACCCCTTATGATTATCTAAAAGAAAATATAGAAGATTTAATGATGGCGAATAATGGGATCGAAATACGCTATGACTATTATGAAGATAAAAAAGGATTAGAGCGACATTTAGTTATTAACCACGCTGCAGATATTAAATTATATGAGAAGATAAAGGAATCTGATATTCAAAAAGAACTCTCTGATTATGCAATTAAGCAATTCAAAGAGAAGGAAAAAGAAATTATTGACAACAATCCACAACTCTATATTAAGAAAAACACAGATTTAAAATCTAGAAAAGAATTTGAAGAAGAATTATCTAAAGAAATCCTAGAATATTCCCAACAGTTAGACTCAAAGCTTCAAAAAGAGTTGATTTCATTAGCATTTGCCAGAAAGAAACAAATAGAAGAATCTATAGTAATCAATAATCCAGATGAATATATAGAAAGTGTTATGCAAAAAAATGAAACAACAATTGAAGGAGAAACTGCCCTAGACTCGGAGGAACGAGAAATCGTTTAAAAGAACTCATTAATGAAGGCACATCTGAATAAAATTGAACAATTTCTATTATTCTTCTCTTCTGAGGATGTATATGTTATTGAAAAATATTTAAAGAATAAAAGTGGATCAAAAAAAGAGCTATCAATTAAATATTATTTTTTAACAATTGGCTTTGCTGTCCTAATATTTTTCGTTTATACTGCAATTAGCACAATTTTCTTTATCTACAATATTTTTGATGGGTTTTCTAAATTATTAAGTATTCCCATAGGGCTTTTTATAGGATTGTTGTTGGCAAATATTTATTTATTTCTATTATACACAATAACCCCATCAATTTTGTTCACCGCGGACAAAAAGAAAAAAAGAATTGCAAAAATAAAAGACATTAGAAACACTCAAGAAATCAATTCTTTACTCTCATCTTCATTTTTTTTTAGAGGTTTTTTCATAGTATTTATTGCATTGACCATTTCACAACCATTAAATGTATGGTTACTTATAGATTTAAACATATTGAATCTCGGAAAAAAAGAGATTATACAGCTTGAAAATTATAGATCACAATCCTTACTAGATAGCTACATTATTAATGATGAGCATTATTCTAAACTATTTAAAGACTTAAATAATAAGGAGGAACTGATATATTCTAGGCAATTTCCATTGGATCAATCATTGTTTAATATTATTAATAAGATTAAGGAAAAGGAAGATGAAGATTTAATAACAATTGAAAAACTAAAAGCTTATAAATTTAGATTGCAAGAGTTAAACAAAAATTTCCTCTCAAAAAAGATAAACTACAAAGAAACTGAAAATCTGATTTTTGAATTAAACACGTTCATTGAAAATGTTTTCCTTAGCGACGAAAACTTTACGTTTTATCTCAATAATTTAAGATTAGAAAATTTACCACATAAGGAAATTATCCAGCATTATATCAATTCTACCCTACCTTTTATGGAAGAAAAAATTGATAGCCACAATCAATTAAAGGAGCTTTTACATAGAAATAGTTTGTATACCCTTAAAATCAAATTATTAATGGGTGAGAATATATATGCATTAATTCTATCCTTAGTAACAATATGTTTTTTCTTAGCTCCTGGATTAGCAAAGTTCCTACTTCGAAAAAAATTCAATTATTATAAGTTTAGATCAGGAACTGAAAATGCTATGATTATTGATTTTTATAAAATGAATTGTGAAACCTACAAGCAAATTTTAAATCAAAAAGTTATTAATCAAAAGGAGGAAATAAAGGTAAGACTATTAAAAAAGATAGAAATCCTGAAAGATATAAACATCTCGAAATATGAATTATTAAAACATGAATTGGAGATAGAAAAAGAATATAGCGTTTTAGAAAAATATGAGCATTGGGCTGATGCACCTTTTAGAACTTTAAGAAAATCAGACATCCAATATCCAAATAACAAGGATTTATTAGCTAAAATTTATAGTTAGAATTATGAATCTGTTAATAATCTCTGTCATTATTTTCCTTCTTTGGTTTCTGTTTGGAAGATCCAAAAAAAAATCATCACCTGTTTCAATTGACAACAAAGGGCGAGAAAAAAGTTCTCCAGAAAACAAACAGAAAATTGAGACTATTTACCAAAGAGCGGAACGTCAATACAACGAATATGACGAAGAACTCGGTCTTTATTATAGAGAAATCGAGGTGCCTTATTTCTGGGAAAGAAAAACTTATATTTTTGGAAAGATGATGGGTAAGTATAATGGTGAATATTTACCTAATCGACTGGACCTCCCCATTTATCAGGTTAATATTTATGAAGCAGAAATTTATTTAAACCCAGCACTAGATTGTACATGTATTAATTCAGAAAAAAAAACATGTAACGGTTTACATCTTCACCAAGAAGGTGACTTTCAAATTAATGCTGATAAATTCACATTTGATAATACACAACTTCCAACAAAATACTTATTAATTTCACAGGAAACAGGAGAGAAACATCTAGTAGAACTACAAAACATCAACTTTTATAATGTAGTTTATTTACGAAAAATGCACCAAATCGAAAACAAAGAAATATTTGGTACAATAAATTGCGATGTAAATGCCTATATATCAGAAATAATTAAAGACAAAAAAGTAGTTAGGGAATATTCTCAAAAACCATATTCTCAAGATAAAATTCCTAATGCAATTCCAAATCCTGGCTCAGTAGAAAATGAAATTCCTGAAAATCAAAAAGGACCAATATTTATTCCATCCATAAAAACAAATTACTTTCCTGAAGCGAATTTTAGATTTGATAATGCTAAGCCTATAAATTCTAAAAATGAAAACACTGATAACGAAAACGATGAATTAGAAAATATAAAATTAAATAATGGAAATAATCCGAATCCGGCAATTCAACAACCAAGCTCTTCCAGTCTGAAGAACCCAAAGCACGACAGTAATAATTTTCCATCCAAAAAAAGCATATCTAGGGAAAATAAAAAATCAGAATTGGGTATTAGTTGGATTATTCCATTAATCTTTCTAGGAATGATTTTTTTAGTTATTCCAGGGTTGTCATTTATTTTTCCAATAATCTGTTTCATTATCCTCTTTGTTATTATTCCAATAAAGTTTTGGGAAATAATATTTAAAGGGTTTGCTATACTGATTGGAGTTTTTTATGCTGGAGGTCTCATATGGCTCCTAATAACTCTAATTACCCAAAGTTTCCAACCTATAGTTAATATTCCAAAAATCCTAGTTTCAGACAATACAATTAAAGATTTACCAAAGCCAAAATTGGAAAAAATAATCACAGATAGTGGTCAAGATACAATTTTTAGATTCTCTAAAAATTGGAAAGATTATAAGGGGAATAATTATTCAGGAAAATATTTCGCATATAAATCACAGTACAATGCATCTAGATCATTAAAAAGAAATCTTTCCCATTCTCCCAATGCGAATAACTACAATTTTGTTATTCATAAATTAAAAGAATTTGACAAAGAAAAATTAGTTGGATTATACAATATGTTTGATAGCATTGCAGTAGATAAAAAGCTGAATAAAATTCAATTTGCAGACATGGTAATTTCTTTTGTTCAAGATTACAATTATTCTTTAATTCTTCCTGAAGAATGTAATCCACAGCTATATTCAGATAATTTCATTCAGTCTTATTTAAGCAAAGGAAATGCGGTATGTGTACCGAATGAGCCTTTTGGATTGATGACACCGATGGAAGTGCTGGTTACATCAAATGCAGATTGTGATTCCCGAACTTTATTAATTTACACCATACTCTCCAATTACGGCTATGATTTAATTGTTTTGTCTAGTGAAATCTATGGTCATTCTTTAATTGCTATTAATTTACCTTATAATGGCAGAAACTATTATTTGTTTGAAAATCAAAAATTTGCTTTAGTTGAAACAACAGTAAGATCAAGCCCTCCAGCATACATTTCGAATGAAATCGCAAATATGAATAATTGGTATATATCTTTAAAATCTAAATAGTTATGAACCCTAATTACTTTTTTATTTATTTTATTTTTTCGTTAGTCACCATAATAATAACACTAATATTAATGGTCAATTTAGGAAGGTTCCCTGTTACGTCTGTTGAAAGTGACGACAAAAAAAATAACAATAACCTCTTAATTGGAATTTCTTTTCTTGCAACAGGTTTAATATTTAAAGACTTATTCCCTACTGTTTCTTCAACATTAAATTTAATTTCAATGCAATCGGAGGAGCTATATGGCAATAAACTTTTCAGAATTTTACTAACCTATGCAGGTATTACACTTATCTCAATATTAGTAAGTTATTTAATTAGTCTATTGGTTTTTAAACTACTGAAGAGTCAATTAAAAGAAACCAATTCTTCTATTGTTCTTCAAATTATTTTTTCTGCAATTTTGATTATCATGCTAATGGCGGCCAGTCCAATTGTTGTTGAATTTTTTAATTTTTATCAACCAAGTGTCAAAACTCCATTTTTTAAATAAACAATATATACAATAATATAGAACTCCAGGAATTACCAGCATCGCTAAATGGTTCAAGCTTTCTAAATACTGAATAATAACTACTTAATCTTTTTCCAAACATAATTACTCAGCCCATATATCCTTACCACGTAATAATACTGATCACGATTACGATGTACTTAAGGGAGGTATAGTGGATGATCGGGCTTTTGCTGGTTAGTTGGACGAAACCAGACCGGCGATAATGGGTTCAGCCCCACCCACCAACTGCAGAAGGGTTTCATTGGGAAGAGAAATGAATTTTTGTATTGAGAAACTTATTGCGTGGGTGAAATATTTTTCTTCAAATTTAGTCCCTTTTCGGGGTCATTCTGAGGAACGAAGAATCTCGAAACTATGCAAAATTCAAATGAAAACACCATTGCATTGGCTGCACGGTTCTTCTATCTACAATTAATTTATATTGGCGTACAGTTCCTGTACCTTCGGTACAGCATGACAGGACCTGTTGGGAGGGGAACCGTACAGATTCTTCACTGTTCGTTCAGAATCAAAATGCGCTAAAGAGGGATTCAGAGTAAAACGAAGAATCTATTGTTTATTTTAATAATTGGAGATGGTTGTCATTCCGCTATCGTAAGATGAGGAAACCATTTTTTTGTAAAGTTAAAGGTATGGATGAAGGTTTTTTTCACCCTAAAGGGAGAAATTATTTCAAGTTTGTATGTGGCGGGCGAATGCCATTCGCCCCTACAGTATCGGGGACTTTCCAGCGACAAATTGATCTTGGCCTATCCTCCCATCCCATTAATCCTGGTTCATTCCCAGATCTTGGCCCATCCTCCCATCCTTTTCATCCTGGTTCAACCGTCTAACTACTAAATACTATCTACTAACTACTCTTCCCCTTAACATACCTACTCACCCCATACATCATCAGCAGCGTAATAATACTGATCACGACGACGATATAACCTAACGTGGTATAATGTTCGATTGGGCTTTCGTTGGTTTGTTGGACGATGATCAGGCCGGCGATAATGGCTCCTATCCCACCCGACATCTGTTGCAGGGATGCGCTGACGCTCATAAAGGCGCCACGGTCTTCTTTTTCAGGCACTGCGGACACCAAGGCTGAAGAAGGCGTTACGCGGCTTAAGATCCCCATCATCATCAAGATGTTCAATACGACTACGATCGGGAAGGCTGTCGGACCTAAAGAGGTATAGATCAAGACCATGATCATCATCCAGGTGGTAGCGATGGCAAAGATCTTGTATTTGTCAAATCGGTCGCTGAGCATACCGACCATTGGCATAATCAAAAGAGAGGCAATTCCGGAGATCATAAACAGCTGTGGCAGTTGTTCGTGGGTAACATGTAGGTTGTTCACGGCGAAAACACTGCTGAATGGCATCATCATAAATCCTCCAACGGAAAGTAATGCGGTCGCCATAAAGCCGATCCTATATTCCTTGCGGGTAAAGGTCCCCCATAGGTGCTGCAGGGCAGATTGTTTCTTCTGCAGGCCGATATGTTCGGTAATAGGTTTTAATTTCAGGAAGATCAATACGGCAATCAGGACCGCTACGATGGCAATCATCAGGAAAGCACTTTGCCAACCCCAGGCATTACCGATATAGAGTCCGATTGGAATCCCCAAGACCTGGCTGGCACCGAAACCCATCTGCACAAACCCCATCACCCGACCACGCTGGTCCAAGGTGAATACATCGGTGATAATCGCCATGGAAATGGAACCGATCACTCCACCGAACAGACCCGTCACTATCCGAGCAGCCACCAACATGGGATAACTGGTGGAAAAACCGCAGAGAAAAGTTCCGATGATAAATCCGGTATAGAAAAAGAGCAGCAGCTTCTTACGATCGAAACGATCGGCAAATCCTGCAGTCAGGAGTCCTGAAATCCCGGCACTGAAGGCGTAGGCAGAAACGGCCACACCAAATTCAGAAGGCTTTAGGTCGATTGCTTTCATCAGCATATCCCCCATTGGAGACATGATCATAAAATCCAGGACAACGGTAAATTGGGTAAAAGCTAGTATGAAAATCACCAATTTCTGGTACGCAGAAAGCGGTGCTTTAGTGGATTCTTCCATATAAAAAATGCTCGGCTAAATATGTGTAATAATCTTCTAAGCCGAGCAAAGGTAGGGATTGCATCGAGCACTTGCATTTCCGTATTGAAATTTTGACAATCTATTTCCCGTCCTTCAATATTCCCTCAAATTTTTAATAAATAAGACTGGGCAAAAATCTTGAATTTTGGGTTGGATGCTGCTTCTGAATACTCTTCGAGTCTTGCTTTACCCTTATTCGAGACATATTCGAAAATTTCGAAATATGTCTCGAATGAGACCAAGCTGAATCCCGATAGAACTAACAATCCGTTTTTTGATTTCAGAACAATGTAAAAACCAATTGCAGACTTAGGATCTCTAAAACTTTTAATTATGTTTCCTCTCAGGATCCATAAGCTCCATTCCAAATACTCCCGACTATTCTTATCTTTGCGATATGTCTACAGGGTTAATTTCACAAGATACTATTATCGCTTTGGCGACCTCTCCAGGGGCCAATGGCGCAATTGCAGTGATCCGTCTATCGGGCTCCAAGGCCATTAACTTGGTCAATGAGGTTTTCAAAGGTAAGGATTTGACGAAGCAAGCTTCGCATACCGTGCATTTCGGAACCATCCGCGATGGCGAACATATTATCGATGAGGTTTTGGTGACCCTCTTTGTGGGGCCTAACTCCTATACCAAGGAGGATACCATTGAAATATCGACCCATAATTCGGCCTATATCATCGAACGCATCATCACCCTGCTGATCAAGATAGGTGCTAGAGCAGCGCGTGCCGGTGAATTTACCTTAAGGGCTTTCCTGAATGGTGGAATGGACCTTTCCCAAGCAGAAGCGGTTGCAGACCTGATTGCTTCCAATTCTGCAGCATCCCATCAGATCGCCATGCAGCAGATGCGCGGTGGATTCTCCAATCAGCTGAAGCAATTACGTGAGGACCTGGTACATTTCGCCTCCCTGATCGAATTGGAACTTGATTTCGCGGAGGAAGATGTGGAATTTGCCAATCGTGACCAGCTGAAAGCCTTGATCCAGCAGATCCACTCGGTCATTGCCAAATTGATCCGATCCTTCGAACAGGGGAATGTGCTGAAGAACGGTGTTCCAGTGGTGATTGCCGGAAAACCGAATGTGGGCAAGTCTACCCTATTGAATGCCTTGTTGAACGAGGAAAGAGCCATTGTTTCCGATATCGCCGGTACAACACGTGATACCATCGAAGATGAGATCAATATTCATGGCGTGACTTTCCGCTTTATCGATACCGCCGGAATCCGTCATACGGAAGATGTGGTGGAAGCCATCGGCGTGGAAAGGACCCGTGAGAAAATGAAGCAGGCCCGACTGATCATCTACCTCTTCGACCCTACCCAAGACCAGATCTCTGCCGTACAGGAGCAGATCGATGAAGTCAAAGGTTTGAATATTCCATTTGTGACCATTATCAATAAGTCTGATCTTCTCTCGGAAGACCAGAAAAAGGATTATGAGGTACTGAATCCGCTATATATTTCGGCCAAGCATCAAATCGGAATCGATGAACTGAAGGATGAACTCCTGAACCAGGTTAATCTTTCTAATATCAATACGGATGATGTCATGGTGACGAATATCAGGCATGTGGAAGCTTTGCAGCATACGCAGGAAGCGCTGGAGAAGGTGTTGTATGGAGTTGAGAACCCGATTACTTCGGATTTTCTTGCTATGGATATCAGGCAGGCGCTGCACCATCTTGGGGAAATAACTGGAACGGTGACTACAGATGATTTGCTGGAGAATATTTTTAGTAAGTTTTGTATCGGTAAATAAATCTGTTTTTCTTTAGTTTACTTTGCGTTCTTTTATTTGACTGTCAGTGTTTTATGAGACGCTTCACTTTTCTTTAGATTACTTTATTACTATATTCGTTGTCTATTTGCTACACCTCGACTATATTGAAGGTGTAGCAATGTACACCTTCAATATAGTCTAATGAAAATAACACTAAAAGAGAAAAAGCTGAAGAGCGGAATGATTAGTCTTTATATAGAATTTTATAAAGGCATGGCAGTGGGTGATAATGGAAAACGCACACATCTTAGAGATTTTGAGTACCTTAAGCTATACCAATTTGAAAAGCCTAAACTAGCTAGTGAAAAGAAAAATAACAAAGAGAATCTTGAGCTCGCTGAGAGTATACTAGCTATACGTAAAGCAGATTATGCCCAGGGCAAATATGGTCTTAAAAATAATATTAAGGCAAAGAGACCTTTCTTAGATTATTTTAAGGAGAAAGCTAATGATCATATTAATTCGAATAAGAATTATGGTGTATGGACTTCCGTACAATCTCACTTGGTTAAGATCATAAGTCCTAATTTAATTTTTGATGAGGTAACGGAAGATTTTTGCAAAATGATTCGAAATTATTTTGATCGTGATGCCCGAACCAAAAGTAATCTACCTCTTTCTACAAATTCAAAGTACACCTATTTCAATAAATTTAAAGCGTGCTTGAAAAGCGCTTTTAATGACGGTTACTTAACCGTAAATCTTGCCCAAAAACTAAAGAGCTTTGAGCAAGGGGAGTCTCAAAGAGAATATTTAACCTTTGAAGAACTCCAAAAACTAATTATTACTGACTGCAAATACCCTGTTCTAAAGAACGCATTCCTATTTTCATGCCTTTCAGGACTTCGATGGTCCGATTGCAATAAGCTAATCTGGTCTGAGGTACGTGATGAAGGTAATGGTGTATATCGTATAAATTTCAGACAACAGAAAACTGATGGTGTAGAATACCTTTACGTATCTAAACAGACAGTAGATCTTCTAGGAGAAAGAGGGAGCCCTAATGAACGTGTTTTTAAGGGATTAAGGTATGGCATGACTTACAATAATGAATTAGCCAAATGGGTGTTAAACGCTGGAATTATGCGTCATATAACATTTCATTCTGGACGCCATACAAATGCGGTGTTGCTATTGGAGAATGGTGCTGATTTGTACACTGTTCAAAAACGGTTAGGTCATAAAGTTATAAAAACAACCGCCATTTATGCAAAGATAGCGGATGCTAAGATGCGTGAATCTGCTTACATAATTCCAGAACTTAATTTTTAAAAATATGAAAACATTACTAGATGTAATATATTACACTGCAGCTGCTATTTTGACTTATCAAATTTTTAGAGCTTGGTGGCATTGGGGTATTTTATTTGTTAAATTTATGTTTGATGAGCCATTAAATAAATTTAAATCGAAAGTCGAAAAACCCAGATTGTTTTTTCATATAGTCACCGTTGGCTTATCTTTAATAGCTTTTTTTCAATTGAAAAATTCTGATTTATATTTACAGTTTTTCTTTTTCATAGCTATTTTGTTTTTTGGTGTAATATTTCAGTTGACTTGGTATGATATATTTGAAACGAGATTTGTACCCGCTGTTAAGAAAAGGCTGAACAAATCCTATTCTGATTTTAAATCTAATTACCAATATGAAGAAGCTATTGCTATATACAGAAGTTTGGTTTCAAATGGATATTTAATTTTTGAAGATGTAAATGTTCAATTGATTATGGAAAAGCAATTTACAGAAATACTATTAAAAGGAGTTTTACCAGAAAAGCCTCTCTTCTCTCTTCAGATGGATTATCTTCAGATCAATGTTGTGTACGAGAGGATGTTACCTAGAATTTCACAATTTCCTTGGGATTATTTTTTAAGAATATTTACAGATTTTAAAGGTGACATCAATCTTCCTGCTCTTCAATCATCAGTTTCTAGGGCAAAAAAGAAAATGATCATTAAAAAAAAGAATCAATATGCGCGTGAACAAAGCATAATTGAGTCGATATTTTTATCTGCACCTAAATACGGTTAAGAATATTGGTTAATTTGGTTAAGAACTTAACTTACGGCCGGATTTTATTACTATTCCATCTTTCTTTGCTTGACTTAACAATCAAAGTACAAGATGGAGAAAAACGAATTAATCTTAGAAAAATTAGACCGATTAGAAAAATATCTAATCGGTTTTAAGGACATTTTAAATGTTGAAGACTTAGCTTTTTATACAGGGTATAAGCCTGCATATATCTATAAGCTCGTACACGAATCCAAAATTCCTTATTCCAAATCGGAAGCTGGTGGTTCAAAATTGTTTTTTAGTCGTAAAGCTATTGATTCCTGGTTGATGGGTAATCGATATAAGTCTACAAACGAATCACAAATTCAAGCCTTTAATTATACCGCAAAAACAACTTCAAAAAAGAAGGGATAAGCATTGCTACCTATCTCTTCTTTTAAATTTCTTACGGGCTGATGCCGATTATAGACCTGACAGTCAAAGATAGCGTATCCTGCTCAATAAATCAATTCCATATGATGAATGAAAATACTACATACCCTTACATAAGGGTCAGGACTGCTTATTATAAAAAAATTAAAAAGCCACTTTTATCTGGAGACTTTGTAGAAACTTTAGCTCCATGGTCACTTGATGTAATTAAACAAGATTATGGACGCAAATGGTCCGAAGTGTTTGATCAAATACCAAAGTATGATGGTTTTTGTAATATTCCATCACACATGGATTATAAACGGTCTTACAAAGGGTTCTATAATCAGTATGAACCGTTACTGGTCAAACCCAAAAAGGGTGACTTTGAAAATATACTGTACTTT
The DNA here is from genome assembly GCF_024296865.1 of Sphingobacterium sp. LZ7M1. GTDB lineage: Bacteria > Bacteroidota > Bacteroidia > Sphingobacteriales > Sphingobacteriaceae > Sphingobacterium. The sequence continues at coordinate 2,738,275 of NZ_CP101134.1, forward strand.
TTAGAACACATATTCCGCGACCAAATCACCGTTGCTTTAGATTACCTAACAATCCTCTACAGACGGCCAACTGAAAGATTACCCGTCCTGTGCTTAGTTAGTACCGAGAGGGGAACCGGAAAGTCGACCTTTTTGGCTCTCTTAAAAGAAATTTTTGGAGCCAATATGACTTATAATAATAATGAAGATTTCAGATCGAACTTCAACGATTCCTGGATAAATAAACTTGTTATAGCAGTTGACGAAGTCTTGCTTGATCGTCGAGAAGATTCAGAAAAAATAAAAAATTTATCTACCGCACGTGCATATAAGATGGAATCTAAGGGCATCGACCGAAGTGAAGTTGAATTTTTTGGAAAGTTCATACTTTGTTCGAATAATGAGGAGGATTTTATCACTATAGATCCCTTAGAGACCAGATATTGGATTCGTAAGGTTCCTGCGCTAAAAACAACGGACCCGTTTCTCTTTGAAAAAATGAAGACTGAAGTACCAGCATTAATGTACTACTTAAATGAACGTGAGATAGCTAGTGAAAAGAAAAGTAGAATGTGGTTTACGCCAGAACAGTTGATTACTGATTCATTGTTAAAAATAAAAAAGAGGTTCCGAAATAAAGTTGAGACAGAGCTCTTGGGAATAATGTCGGAAATAATGGACAGCTATGGTATAGAGGTCTTTAACTTCACGAACAAAGATGCCATCGAATTATTGAGAAGCAATAATATAAAAGTAACCAGAGCAGAAGCGAAAAAGATCATAGACGTTTGGAATATACCGGCTTCAGATAACACGTTTAATTACACGACATATAAGTATGATCATAGCGGTATCTTATATGAGTCACAATTAAAAGGTCGGTTCTATACTATAAAAAGGTCTGACATTGATCAAATCTTGATGATTTGATGATTTAATTTTATAATTATTTAATTATCAATATGATATTTAATCATCAAGTTGTCATCAAACTATCATCAATCATCAATGTTGCTATTATAAAGCAAATTGAGATCATCAAAAATCATCAAAAAATGATGCTTTGATGATCAATTGATGATGTTGTATGTTTTTTATTATAAGACAATTACATCGTATTATCATCAAATCATCAAAAAAAATGTCATTATGTTACCCCAAGAAATAAACAAACAGCCAATAACCAGTTTTTTGGCAACAAACGGTATCTACCCAGAACGAAAATATCATGGATATTGGATGTATAAATCTTTAATAAATCCGGAGCAGAATACCGGAAGTTTAAAAGTGTCTTCTAACAACCTATGGGTCGATTATTCTGCAGATAATCTCGGTGGTACCCTAATCGATCTAATTTTGCTACTATTTCCGAGTTTAACTGTAAAAGATATTATAGATAAATTCTCTAATGGCAATTTTTCTTTTCACCACCCAACAAATTCGTTACAGGTGAAATTACACAATTCCTCTTCCCTTAAAATAATCAAAAGCGAATCTATCTTGAATCATCCGGGGCTATGTAAATACCTACAGTGTAATCGAAAAATTGATCTAGAAGTAGCATCAAGGTATTTAAAGGCTTACCAATATAAGATTCATGATAAGATATATTGGAATCTTGGTGCAAAAAATCAGCTTAATGGGCATAACTTATTTGCAAGCGGATTCAAATGTGCAACTAAGCAGGGAGTAACAGTTTTTGATAACCCAAATACAAACGCTATTGTTTGTTTTGAAGGAATTATAGATTTTTTAAGTTTTCTAATATTGTTTCCTGATCAGGAATATAAGCTGGGCTATTGTATTTTAAATTCAGTTAATAATATCAAAATGACGGGCGAGCTTCTGATTTCTAAACAGCATATTATAGGCTGTCTTGATAATGATAAAGCAGGAGATACGGCTACCAATAAACTGCGGCAAATTTCAAAAAGTATAGGAGCTAAATTTTCGGATATGAGATATCGCTTTAAGGATTACAAAGATTTAAATGATTTCTTATCGAGTGAAAAGAAAACTATTTTTTAGGTATAGATTAAAAGAGCAAGCTATGTGGTTGTCGGACAAACCACGCTTGCTCATTCCAAAATTCTCACTGTGTTCGCATTATTATGAGTAAACAAAATAGAACTATAAAAATTACTTTCCGAGTTTCTGAAGCTGAGCTTTTTGAAATAGAACGTCTCTGTAGATTTGCCGGAATGAATATGTCAGACTTGGTACGAATGGCCGTGCTTACAGCAAAGATTAAACCTGCAGATATACCCTTAGTAGACCAAGCTTCATTTGTCGAACTTAAAAGGATTGGAAATAATATCAATCAGATTGCTCGAAGCATTAACGCGGGAACTATCGATGGGAACTTGATTTTAACAAACATTCAATCTATCAGGATGAATGTTGAGATGCTTACTAAATATTTGATCCATCATGATAGCCAAGATTAAAATAGGAAAAAGTTTTATAGGTGCATTAGAATACAATACCAACAAAATAAATCACCCTGATATCGATGAGCGAGCTGAATTGCTTGAATCAAATTTTTCTTCGTTGGAAACAGATTCTGTTAGAAAAGAACTGCTTTTTTTAGAACTATTAAATCCAGGGCTAGAACGCACTACATTCCACACCAGTTTAAATTTTGGTAAAGGCGAAGTATTATCTAATGAATTAATGCTGGCTATAGCGAAGGAATATATGCATGGAATGGGGTTTGGAGATAATATGTATGCTATTGTTAGGCATAATGATACGGATCATCCGCATTGCCATATTCTTTGTCACCGAACTAAGCTAGATGGAAAGACAGTTTCTGATAGTAACAGTTATCATAAAAGCAATGAGGTTCTTCGGAGTCTAGAAGATAAATATGGTTTAATAAAAGTCAATAGCATTTACGATGCTACCAATAAGAATATCACAAAAAATGAAATCGAGTACATGCTGCGAACTAAAAAACCAACTCTAAAAGCTGAGCTTGAACTATTGGTATCCGTTTCGAAAGATAAAGCTGCTGATATAAATGATTTTGTCATTCGATTAGAACAAAAGGGAATAAAAATATTCTTCAGACAAGACACCGATAGCAATCCAGTTGGACTACTATTCCTCTATCAAGGGAAAGTGATACCTGCTTCTAAACTCAAAAAAGAATTTGTATTGCCCCGAGTTTTGGAACACTTTGAACTTACAAATCACTCTAAATTACCTGAGTTTGCCAACTACATCAACGAAAGGACTAATAAAGCGTTGGTGTCGCAAGGATTCAATAGCTTATATGTAAAAATCAGAGGAAGTGTGGCTTCTGTATTTATAAAGGCAGCTGTAAATCAAGCATTATCACAAAATAAATCAATAGATTCATTTATAGGGAGTTTAGAGCAAAGTGGCATTAATTGCCTATTCAATGTCGCCAAAACTGGACGAGTGACTGGCATGAGCTTAATCTACAATGGTAAAGCTTATAAATCAAGCGATATAGACAGAAATTTTAGTTCTAACAAAATATTTAAAAAACTAGGTTATGAGCAAGTTAGAGACAGCGAGACAATTAATAAATCAAACGCTGCAACAAGAGCGCGACATGGAGATCAAATTCCAAAAGCAAGTGTTGGAGAGGTTCGAAACATTGAAAAACAATCAGGTCGTAATCTTCAATCGAATAAAAACGGAGACCTCAAAATCCGAAAAACTATGCAGCCAGATTTTAAATCAGCTTCAGGAACAACAAGATCAGATAACATTTCTCCTGAAAAGGCAGAAATCACTGGAAAATTGGCGACTGATTTCATTAATAATATTAGCAGTATTTTTAATCCTGGTTATTCTAAAGATGGACTAAATACACAGCGAAATGATAAGAAAGTTAAAAATAAGCCATCTTTATAATATTAATATTTTTTATATTTCCGTATCTTTAGAGCATGAGCCTACAGAAAAGCAAACTATTAGAACAGATTCATGAAGGAATAATTGATCGCTGTAAAAAAGCCAATGTTCCAATGATTTTTAAAACTAGGGATTGTGAAGATGATGAATGGTATGGTAAAAATTTGAGTACCGGCAAGCTGTCAAAACTTAAATTTCTCCCATCTGATATGGGGACTGATATCGTAACGTTATGGAGTGAGTAAGTTTTAAATAGGCTAAATTTCAATTAATTACGATGAGTTACTACGAGGACGAGGAAGATTATAGATCATCTGTGAAATTTTATGGATTCTTATTTAAAATCGCTTTTAATATTGCAATAGTAATAATATTATATAAATTATTATATATCCCCAATTATCCTGAAGACCTAAAGAATTCTCCAGCATTGTACATAATGCCAATAATTGGAGCTATTGGTGCATATTGTTATTTAAGCTATTGGTTTGGTTGGAAAAATAGTCTATACATTGTAGGGATAGCAGGATTTTCTATTGGTTTGATCGCATTGACAAGTTTTCAAACGCTATCTACCCTTTATGGGGTAGGCTTTCTGATCGCTTTGGGCTATGGGGGTTATTTATTGATAAAGATGGTTGTTCAAGCTTTTCTTAAAAGACGTTGACAGATATGGGTTTATTGAACTTGGGAGTGTAAGACAGCTGTACCACATCGCTAGTTTTAGCTGGATAAATTCTTGTAGTATTCAAGCTTCTCGATATAAGTTTCAATATCGGTACGCCCATCTGAAAGATCAAATTCGCTTGCAAAATTATAAATCATGTCACTTAGTTTTTTTCGTAAGTAATCAGGAAGGGAATCATGCTGTTCTGCAAAATACTCTTCGATCATGACTCCCTGGACTTCTTCACTTTGTTGACTGAAAGCTTCTAAGTAATAACTCAGAGATTCTTCGTCGGAGCTAATAATATCGGCTACTAATATTGAAAGAATCTTCTGCGAGGACATATTCAGTCCATTTAACAGTTTATACAATTCATAATCTAGCTCAGGGTTGTGATCGCCGCAAGCATAGCTTAGCCTTTCGAGAAGATTTGTCGGGTAAACGTAATATGTGTCATTCTTTTCAATAGCAACCTTTTCAAGTAGCTGACCAATAAATAAGTTGGTGATTTTTTTCGAAATTTCTATAAACTCAGTTGAGAATAGCTCACGGATGAACTCTCGATGGTTTCCTCGGTAAATAGCCTGCTGCATGATAATTCTTATAAATATTATTAATGTTTTCTCTTAATATAAGCCAATATTATAAAAAGATAGAGTTGCACGTGTATTCTTAGTCAAGATATTCATTCGTGCCCAATATCGCCTCCGTAGTGTTGTAAATTTTTTTCTTGAAGTATTCATTCGCTGCAGACATTCCCTCAAATTCTTTAGCGATCTTGGTTTTCGTATCTGTTACAATTTTTAATTTTCTCTCATTAGATAAGTTAGAAAATTGTGGAGTTGTAATGGTATCGAGCTCTAATACAAATTCAAAAGATCTTTTTACCCCACTTAACATCGATTTTCTAAAAACTTTACGTTGCGCTCCAGTAAGGTGTTTGTCATATCTTTCGACATTATTGCTGTACAGTGCTGTTAATTCTTTTTGCTTTAAAAAGAAATCATTTAGTTTGAAATCAGAATCATCAGATCCCAATATATCCTCAACCTTCTTTTGATAAGCTTCCAAATTTGAATGACCCTCTTTTATCTGATTTTGGATTATTACAATATTATCATGTGAAATTGTATCTAGTACAGAAATTATTGGCTTTATTGCATTTGATTCCTTTGTCAATGAAGGCTTACAGTTTGTCATAAATAATAAAGTAGTAGCAAGGCGGAAAATTCGGATAGTAGCAGGTGTCTCCATGTTCATATGAGTATTTGTTAATTTTAATATTAAAATATTTTAATAAAGTTTGATGTAAATTAATTTGTGATTGTTCTATGTTTTAGGTGTATCAAATGGATCATCTGCATATAGTTTTTCATCAGGGAATAAATAATCCATCATACAAATCGTAAATTCCCTCATGCCTTCTTCTCGTCTTAAATTTCTTGTTTTTACACACTCATCACATTGGCACCACGGTGCCTCGTAGTGACCACAAGAGAGACACAGAAACTTTATTTTTAATGGATTTGTATTAGGTGAAATCTTGTAAAATAGCTTGCTACCACAATAGCAATCAGCAGTTGACTTTTCGTACGGTAAAAGCTTATAGAAATTCCTTTTATTTAAATCACCTTGTATAGCAAGTTGATTTTTAATCTTTTCAATAGGTGTCCTTTGCTGGTATAACTTTAATGCTAATGCAACTTGATCTTCAGGTAAGTTTTGTAACGCTGACTTTTTGTTCTTGAAGTAATATCTTGTTTGCACCATAATGAAATCTTCTAATGAGAATAAAGAAAGGCGTGAAACTAAGATCATATCCTTATCAGAGGCTTGCGACGGCCCTACAACCAGATAGACTTAGCCCACGCCCATTATGAGGCACGGGCGTAAGTCTATCGCTAAAACGGTTGTAATCTGAAGGTCGCAATTTCTGATAAACCATAACGATAGCTTACGCTGTTTCGTTCAATAAATTATTAGGGTAAAGATAAAGAAATTATGAGTTAAAATGTTGTATTTTGATATGGTGTAACGAATTACAATATGAAAATACAAATAATCAGCGATTTGCATCAAGAGTTTGGTATTACGGAATTGTCTTTTGATAATACTGATGTTGTTGTGATTGCTGGCGACATAAACTTAGGGATAAAGGGATTGCATTGGATACAATCAAGAATTAAAGATAAGCCTGTGATTTATGTGCTTGGGAACCACGAATATTATAAAAGCTCTTATCCCAAAATACTAAATAAACTAAGGACATTGGCTAAAAACACTAACATTCATGTATTGGAAGATTCTTTTTTTGATATTGATGATATTCGATTTCATGGATGTACTTTATGGACAGACTTTTCCATTTTTGGTAATCCGATGGAATATGGTATCATTTGCCAAGCCGTTATGAACGACTATAAGATGATAAAGCGAGATCCTTCTTATTCTAAAATACGGACTATTGATACGTATAAAATTCATCAAGTCTCCCGCAAATGGCTGGACGAAAGTTTGCAAGATTCCAAGAAATCGAAAAATATTGTCATTACGCATCATGCGCCAAGTTTGCAATCTGTTTCGGAACAATATAAAAACGATCCAGTAACAGCTGCTTATGCTTCGAATATGGAAGATTTTATATTAAAGCACCAGGCTGCCTTTTGGATTCATGGCCATATCCATACCCCGACACGTTATCATATTGGCAAAACAGAAATTATTTGCAATCCTCATGGTTATATTGATGAACCCTATAATGGCTATCAAAAGGAATTGATTATTGACGTGTAAAATTAAGCAATTTAAAATTCATTGAAAATCAATGCTTAGATAGTGGGGGATTTCAATTTTAGATTTCGTGGAATCTAAAGGCGATTAAAATGGTTTTTTCTTTTCAATAGCCAGTTATCTTTATTTTACTGCATTGCCTTTTATTATGGTTTACCGTATTATACTAGCTATTTTTTGAGTATATTTAGACCATTTATTAGCATCACTTTTATTATTAGAATTATGAAAATAAAAGATGATTTTAATTCAGCTTTTTGAAGGACAAAAAATTAAATATTTCAGATGACAAGAGAACAAGAGAGAGACCAATTACACCGTGCAATATGGCAGATTGCCAATGATTTAAGAGGAAGTGTTGATGGATGGGATTTTAAATCTTACGTATTAGGCATTTTATTTTATCGTTTTATATCTGAAAATCTAACCTCACATATCAATAAAGCAGAATGGGATACTGGAAATACTTATTTTGATTTTGCAAAACTATCGGATGGTGATGCCGAATTTGGTCGAAAAGATACCGTTTCTGAAAAAGGATTTTTTATTCTTCCATCTGAGTTATTTCAAAATGTACAACGGAATGCGGAAAACAATCCAAACTTAAACGTGGATTTACACCGTATTTTTAAAGATATCGAATCATCCGCTAATGGAACAGATAGCGAAGATGACCTAAAAGGCTTATTTGATGATGTTGATGTCAATAGCAATAAACTGGGTGGCACGGTAGAGCAACGAAATTCACGATTAGCCAAAATTTTAAATGCAATTGCTGGACTAAGATTGGGCGATTATCAAGATAATAATATTGATGCTTTCGGTGATGCGTACGAATACCTGATGACCATGTACGCGAGTAATGCAGGAAAATCAGGAGGAGAGTTTTTTACGCCTCAGGAAGTTTCTGAATTATTAGCTGAAATTACGTTAGTAGGCAAAACACAAGTAAACAAAGTATATGATCCAGCTTGTGGTTCGGGTTCTTTGTTGTTGAAGTTTGCCAAAGTATTGGGTAAAGATAATGTACGTCAGGGTTTTTATGGTCAGGAAGTGAATATCACGACCTACAACCTTTGTCGTATCAATATGTTTTTGCACGATATCAACTTCGAGAAGTTCAATATCAGCCACGGCGATACCTTGATGGATCCGATGCACTGGGATGATGAGCCTTTTGATGCTATCGTGTCAAATCCACCGTATTCCATTAAATGGGAAGGCGATGCCAACCCGCTATTGATTAATGATCCACGATTTGCCCCTGCTGGTGTATTAGCACCGAAGTCTAAAGCCGATTTGGCGTTTACGATGCATATGCTTTCGTGGTTGGCTACTTCGGGTACGGCTGCCATTGTAGAGTTTCCTGGGGTATTGTACAGAGGTGGAGCAGAACAAAAAATTCGTAAATATTTAATTGACAATAATTATGTAGATGCAGTCGTCCAATTACCAGCAGATTTATTTTTTGGTACGTCGATAGCGACTTGTATTATCGTATTGAAGAAAAGTAAAAAGGATAATGCGACCTTATTTATCGATGCTTCTGCCGAATTTGTACGTGGTGGTAATAAGAATAAATTGTCGGACGATAATCGAAAGAAAATTCTGAATGCGTTTATCATTCGTGAAACAGTGGATCACTTCGCGAGATTAGTGCCTAATGAGGAGATCGCACAGAACGATTATAATATTGCAGTAAGTTCGTATGTAGAACAGGAAAATACTACAGAAGCTACTGATATCGTTGCCTTGAATCAACGTATCAAAGAGATTGTAGCTCGTCAGCAGGAATTACGCATTTCTATAAATGCTATTGTCAATGATTTGGAAGGAGTGTGCAATGAGTAAAATAGACGAATTAATTGCTCAATATTGTCCTGATGGGGTTGAATATAAGACTGTTTGGGAAGTTACTGCATGGGATAAAAAGTTTAACTCAGTTGATAATTATAAACAGCCGAAGGTCAGAAAATATAAATATTATTTAGCGAATGAGTTAAAACCAATGATTGTGTCTAATGGTACAATCAAAATTTTAACAACTAATGTATCTGATTTGTTTACTTCTGAAGTTTTCGCTGAAGGGAATGCAATTGAAGATGAGATAATTGCCATTCCATGGGGAGGTAATGCTGTGGTACAATATTACAATGGAAAATTTATTACTTCTGATAATAGAATAGCTGTTGTTAATGAAAATTCAGGTTTATTAACTAAGTTTCTTTATTATATTTTTTTAAAAAATATAGATCTAATTGCGTCATTCTATAGAGGTTCTGGAATAAAGCATCCTAATATGTCAAAAATTTTAGATATGAAGGTTCCCATTCCACCCTTACCAGTTCAAGAAGAGATAGTTTCTATTTTGGATAAATTTACTGCGCTGCAGGCGGAGCTGGAGGCGGAGCTGGAGGCGCGTACGCACCAATACGAATACTACCGTAATGAACTGCTTTCTTTTGAAGGTAAGGATGTGGAGTGGAAGAGTTTGAAGGAAGTAGCATTATTAAAGACAGGTTCACGAAATACTGTTGATGCAATATTAGATGCAGAATTCGACTTTTATGTTAGGTCTCAAGATGTATTAAAAATTGATGGTTATGATTTTGATGATAAAGAATGTATTATAACATCTGGAGATGGTGTTGGAGTTGGTAAAATTTTACATTATGTAAGAGGAAAATATGCACTTCACCAAAGAGCATATAGGATATTAGTTAACAATAGTCTGTTAAGTACTAAATTTTTATACTTTTATATGAAACAAACTTTCTATAAGTATATAATGGGTAATTCAGTTAGTTCGTCGGTAACATCTTTAAGAAAACCAATGTTAGAAAGATATCCAATTCCTATTCCTCCAATAGAAGAGCAAGAGCGCATAGTAGGTATATTAGATAAATTTGATGCTTTGGTCAATGATATTTCTATAGGTTTGCCAGCTGAGATACAAGCACGCAGACAACAGTATGAATATTATCGTGGCAAGTTATTGACTTTTGAACCCTTAACGGCTTAAAGACTATGGATAAAGTTTCGATACGTTTTTTCGATGATCGTGAGGTACGTGCCATTTGGGATGATGAGCAGAGCAAATGGTGGTTTTCGGTATTGGATATTGTTTCCGTGCTGACGGATCAAGATGATTATACCAAAACACGAAATTATTGGAAATACTTAAAAGCGAAGCTGAAGAAAGAGAATAATCAGTTGGTTAGTGCCACTACCCAACTGAAATTGTTAGCATCAGATGGGAAACGATATAAGTCAGATGTGTTAAATTATGAAGGGATTATAGCTTTAGGTAAGACTTTCCCTGGTACTAAAGCCAATCGTTTTATCGAGTGGTTTACTTATAGTGATAAAACCATTGACGGCAAAAGTAAGACGAAAGCCTATGCGCTATTCGAAAGTTCGTTTATTGATAGCATAGAAGTCGGTACAATCAAAGGCCTGCAACAAATTCATGCGTATTTGTTTGGTGGCTTATATGATTTTGCTGGTCAGATTCGTACGAAGAATATTGCTAAAGGCGGTTTTCAGTTTGCTATGGCGCAATTTTTACCCAATACGTTGAAAGACATTGAGGCTATGCCAGATAGTACTTTTGACGAGATTGTAGACAAATATGTAGAAATGAACATTGCACATCCATTCATGGAAGGGAATGGTCGAAGTACACGTATTTGGTTGGATCTAATGCTCAAACGCGCCGAAAAGAAATGTGTGGATTGGAGTAAGATCGCTAAGAATGATTATCATCAAGCGATGATTAAAAGTGTTATGGATAGCCAAGTCTTAAAATCCACCTTAAATGGTGCATTGACTGAGGATATCAATAGCCGAGAAATGTTTATGAAAGGAATTGACTATTCGTATTACTACGAAGAAAATTAATAAAGAATGCCAGTAACCAATTATAACCTCATATCAGAAAATTCGGAATCTACGGTAGTGGCCGAATATACAACCGAATACAAAAGAGAAGTGCATTATCAATCTGAAGCAGAGCTTGAAAAGGCTTTTATAGCCCTATTAGAGAAACAAGCGTATGAATTCGTTACGATTCATTCGAATGCTGAATTGGTTAATAATTTACGTCTACAGCTAGAGAAATTAAACGATTACCAATTCACCGAAAAGGAATGGAAATCGTTTTTTGAAAGTAAACTTTCGAATCCCAATGCGAATATTGAGGATAAAACTCGATTAATACAAGAGGATTATATTCAAGCATTGCAATGTGAAGATGGGTCACTGCGCAATATCTATTTGATCGACAAAAAGAATATCCACAATAACCATCTTCAGGTTATTAATCAATATGAGACTGCTGAAGGAAAACGTGCGAATCGCTATGATGTGACAGTTTTGGTGAACGGTTTGCCGATTGTACATATTGAGTTGAAGAAGCGTGGCGTATCTTTGCAAGAAGCTTTTAACCAAATAGATCGCTATGAGCGTGAATCTTTCTGGGCTGATAGTGGTTTATTTCAGTATGTACAATTGTTTGTTATCTCTAATGGAACATTGACTAAGTATTACAGCAATACCACTCGCTATACGCACCTTAAAGAGAAGGAAAAACAAGGGACTAAAAAATCAAAAACAAGCAATAGCTACGAGTTTACTTCATGGTGGGCAGACGGCAGTAATCGCCCGATATTGGATTTGATGGATTTTGGTAAGACTTTTTTTGCCAAACATTCTATCCTAAATATTATAACCAAATACTGTGTCTTTACATCTGATAAATTGCTATTGGTGATGCGTCCTTATCAGATTGTAGCAACAGAGCGCATTTTGCAGAAAATCAATATATCCTATAATTATAAAAAATATGGGACTATTGATGCAGGTGGGTTTGTATGGCATACGACAGGTTCAGGTAAAACCTTAACTTCATTTAAGACGGCGCAACTAGCTAGCAGATTAAATTTTATAGAAAAAGTAATTTTCGTTGTCGATCGTAAGGATTTGGATTATCAAACCATGAAGGAGTATGACAAATTCGAAAAAGGTGCAGCAAATAGCAATACCAATACGGCAGTATTGAAAAAGCAATTGGATGATCTGAATGCGAAAATCATTATTACGACCATACAGAAATTGTCTATTCTGATTAAAAAGCAAAAGAATCATGCGATATACAGCAAACCAGTAGTTTTTATCTTTGATGAATGTCATCGTTCGCAGTTTGGTGATATGCATGAATCCATCATGAAGACTTTTAAGAAGTACTTTTTGTTCGGTTTTACAGGAACACCAATTTTTGCCAAAAATGCAAATAGTGGAGGTAAAGCACATCTAAAAACGACTATTCAAGCCTTTGGTTGTTATCCGCATGGTGATCCCAATAATTGCCCTGAGGAGAAACATCAATCCGCTATACATACCTATACAATTGTCGATGCTATTGCAGACAAAAATGTATTGCCTTTCCGAGTAGATTATATTCGTACGATAAAAGAGAAAGACAATATTGCAGATCGTAAAGTACGTGATATTAATAGGGAGGAGGTGCTATTATCGCCTAAATATATCGCTAATAATGTCGGTTATATACTAGAACATTTCGATCAAAAGACAATGCGTAATTCGAAGCCTTATTACATGACAGCTTTAGCTAATGTGCATGAGGTAGCATCTGCAAAGGATCGTAATCGAATAGAGGAAATTAAAGAAAAAATTCGTCGTAGCGGGTTCAATTCTATTTTCGCAGTGTCTTCTATTGATGCCGCAAAATTTTATTATGAAGAGTTCAAACGTCAGCAGAAGGAAGTTCCAGAGTTAAGAAAACTTAAGATAGCGACGATATTTAGTTTTGGTCAGAACGATGCCGAAGAAGATGGTGTAGAAGACGAAAATTCAGAATCAACAGAAGGATTAAGTACTTCTCATCGTGACTTCTTGGATCATGCCATTATCGATTATAATTTAGAATTTAAAACCAACTACGATACCTCTCCAGATAAGTTTCAGAACTATTATAAGGACGTTTCTTTACGCATGAAAAATCGAGAGATCGACTTATTAATCGTAGTAAATATGTTCTTAACAGGTTTTGATGCGACAACCTTAAATACACTTTGGGTAGATAAAAACTTGCGTATGCATGGTTTATTGCAAGCATATTCGCGCACTAATCGTATTCTAAACTCGATTAAGACCTTTGGTAATATCATTTGCTTTAGAAATTTGGAGGATGCTACAAATGAAGCTTTAGCATTATTTGGAAATAAAGAAGCTGGGGGTATCGTCTTACTCAAAACTTTCGATGAATACTATAATGGTTACAACGACGGCAAAAAGGATTTAAGAGGTTACAAAGACATGGTAGAAGAGCTTTTAGAGCGTTTCCCTATTGGTGTGCCAATCATAAGTGAAGAGGCTCAAAAAGAGTTTATACGCTTGTATGGAGCTATTCTAAAGCTCGTAAATATCTTACGTTCTTTTGATGAGTTTGCAGGTAATGAAATTCTATCGGATCGAGATTTTCAAGATTATCATGGCATGTATATAGAATTGTACAATCAATTTAGAGGACAAGGTACTGGTGATCGTGAAAATGTAGTTGATGATATCGAATTTGAAATGGAATTGATTAAGCAGGTTGAAATCAATATTGATTACATCCTAATGCTTATCAAAAAATACCATGAAGGTCATTTGAAAGACAAAGAGATTGTCGTAAATATCCAAAAGGCTATTGATTCAAGTGTAGACCTAAGAAATAAACGAGACCTTATCGTAAAATTTGTGGATTCACTAACTGCTTCATCGAATGTAGATGAGGACTGGCAAAAATATGTTGCTGAACAGAAGGAAGCAGAACTCAACCAAATCATTGCTGAAGAGCGTTTGAAAGAAGAAGAAACCAAAACTTTCGTTGATCACTCTTTCAAGAATGGCGAAATCCAATCTGCAGGTACTTCATTTGCTAAAATCTTACCACCTGTTTCAAGGTTTTCACCAACTGGTGATTTAGCCAAGAAAAAAGAAACGGTATTGGAGAAGCTGAAAGTCTACTTTGATAGGTATTTTAATATAAGTTAGAGCTAATTAATAATATTAACATTTTAAATAATGAGTAATAGAAATGCGACCGCAAGCTGGAGTGGATACTCGCATCAAGGTCTGGTTGGAATACTGGTGGCGATTAAGGAAATACGTCGATTAATTAGTGAATATAAACAAGGTGAATTTGGAATTCATTTTTTGGAATATGAAAACAACGAAGATGTAGCGATTTCAAGAGAAGAGATTGGTACAATAAAGGAATTATTGTCTGTACACCAAGTTAAAGCATATTACTCAAAAGGACATTTAATAAATACATATAAATCTGTCTTTACAGGAGCTCCAATTTATCAACGAGAACCAGATGGAACGCTTTCAAAGGACGGTGATGGAAAGAAAATTGAAACAGGGAATTATAATCCTGGTCAATGGTGCAACGGATCAAATTATTTACATGTAGTTGAGAACATAACAAATTGGCCAACGGATAATGATTTTTCTTCTGTCGGAGGAAACCCTAATTCTATCAAAAGATTTGAATATGAAATAGGCGTTTTTCATTGCGGTACGAATCAAATAGACCAATATATTATAGGTCATTTGAAAAGTGCTGATTTTCACGCGGATAATGAAGGGCTAGCTTCAATGGCTCTTAAAAGATTATGTTTTGAACTGGACTCGAAAATTAGGTCTGAACATGCGACAAAAGACTCTAAAAGCGAATATGAAATTAAGTTCAGTTTTGAAGAAATTATGGAAATAATAAACAGTAATGTAGATGTTTCAACGAATGATATTTATATCTGTAGAAAATTATTTTATGATTCATATGATGAAGTAAAAAAGAAATCATCCCTTGACGAAATTGAATTATCAGAGGTTGATAAACTCATTGATCAAATTTATCATGGTTTTTCAGATGAAGATTTTTTACTTTTTATTCGTCGATTAAGCTTGAATAGAAACCCAAAATATCAGTATAATACTCACATGGTGTTCAATCCGGATGGCTTAAAACAGGTGTTTTTTAAGTTGTTATTAAATTTACCTAACATTTACCCTGAAATTATGAAAGAGGAATTTACTCTTCAATACTCTTCATTGAGATATGTATTAACTACCATCATTGAGGAAAAGGAGGATGCAAAAGAGGTAGTACAAAACATTCTTAATAATCTAGATTCTCATAAATTACTTTGGGAAAAAACATCATTAATCAATAAAGAGATCAACGGTACATTTCATGACTTGAATCCTGATTTTTTTGATATTCGAAAAATTGAAGATAAAACAATTGATTTCAAGGGATTTATGCAATATAATGGTTCTACTACATTCGTTTGTAGAGACACCGCTAAAACCAACTTAACCAATGGAAGCAATAATTAAAACTATTCTTTATAATAATAATTTCATTTTTAATGAAGAAATTAATGGATTTCAGGAGGAGAGTAAATCCTATTACTTCGTTAAAAAAATAGATTCTGATCAATTAGAACAAGTAAGGAATAAAACAATATTAAATGAGAGTGAATGGTATCGTGAGTTTCTAACTCATTTCAATCAATCGTGTTCTAAAGAGAATTACCCCGCTTTGGAAAAAAACAGCTCTCTTATTGTTCTCGTTAATTCAGCTAATATAGCAGAAATTGAGCGATTACAAACACAGATATTATTAATTGAAGAGGATCAGTTTTATGTTAAAAAGTATGTGATTGTATATACTTCAGATGCTTTAGAAAAAATTTCAAATTATACATCGAATGAGGAGTTACAAGGTGCAGTAAATAACAAAATAGCTTTTCAAAACATTCTATCGAATGGTCTTAGTAAAGAACAAGAAGATTATTTGTTGCTATTACAAATATTCATCAAATTACCATTCTTGACATTGAAATTTAATGAAGATGAATTTATCACTTTAGAAGAAAAACTGAAGAAAAAATTAGGTGATGATTATT